>DATAKA010000001.1:0-13119 GCA_036261855.1 Phycisphaerales bacterium
GGTCCTGGCCGCCGCTGCGGTCATCGCCTGCGTCCTCGCGCCCACCATGGCGCAGACCCAGTCCTCACAGCGCCTCAGTTCATGCGCCGGCCTCCTCCGCCAACTCGGCCAAGGCATGCAGAGCTACACGACGGATAACTACAACCGACTCCCGACCTTTTCATGGCGCGTCGGTAACACGCCGGCTACTCCCGGCGGGCCAGTCGCGGGGATGTTTGCGGGAAACGATTTCGATGCGTCGCAAATGCAGGCTCGTGAGATCATCTGGCGCCGCGCGGGCGGCTTCGATATTGGCGACCAGGGCGGCTGGATTCCCAACATCTACTACAACCACCTCGTGCTTATCGACTACCTTGGCTGGGACCTCCGCACACGCCCGCTCTTCTGCAACGAAGACCGCCACCGCTTCCGCTGGCTCGCCGGCCGACAGCAGTTTCTGAACGGAACGTACTCAACACCTCCCTACCCGTCATCCATCTCGCCCCGGTGGCCCTTCACTTCATCCTTTGAGTACGTGCCACAGGCGTGGTCCGCCGACGGCGGCCCCACCGCGCTTATGCCGGGACCAAACCATCGGTCATGGAACGTGGGCGGGCTCACGCTACTTTCACGCCGCATCAGTGAAGTCCGCCACCCCGCCAATAAGGTCTACATGTACGATTCGATCGCACGCCACATGCCCGAGCGCTGGTACTTCTACGCCTACGCCGACTCCCGCCAACCGCTGCTCTTCTTCGATCTCTCCGTACGCGAGAAGCGTACTGGCAGCGCCAATGGTGGATTTTCCCCCGGGTCACCAACCTCTCCATCAACTTCAGGCATCACCTACCAGCCCGAAACACCACCGAACAACTGGGAAGCACCAACCATCGCGGGCGGAACAGCAGACTTCTTTCAGGCTGCCTACTACCGCTTCACCCGATCCGGCCTCCGCGGCCGCGACTTCGACGGACCCGAAGTCCCCTGGGGCCAATGAGCACCGCACGCTCCGCACCACGCGCACGCCCCCAACAATCACGCGTTGTCCTCCATCGCACTCCCTCAATCCCGCCCCACGCCCCCCGCACCGCGCACCACCGCGCGCGCGGTCTTCGCGAACGCCCCCACCACCGCCGCCCGTTCCCTCTACTTCCACATCCCCTTCTGCTTCCACAAGTGCCACTACTGCGACTTCTACAGCATCGTGGACACACGCGACCGCCAGGACGCCTTCACCGACCGCCTCTGCCGTGAACTCGCCGCGATCGCGCCGTGGGCCGTTGGCGGGGGGCCTCTCCGCACCATCTTCGTCGGCGGCGGCACGCCCTCGCTCCTGCGTGCAGACCTCTGGCAGCGCATCCTCGCCACGCTCCACGACCGCTACGACATGTCCGCCATCCACGGCGCGGCAAACGACACCACCGGCGAACGCGCCGAGTTCACTGTCGAGTGCAACCCCGAGACCGTCACGCCCGAGCTCATGGACGTCCTGCGCACCGGCGGCGTCACCCGCGTCTCCATGGGCGCGCAGTCCTTCGACCGCGCGCACCTCAAGACCCTGGAACGTTGGCACGAACCCGCCAACGTCGCCAAGGCCATGGAAACAGCCCGCGCCGCCGGCATCGCGCGCCAATCCCTCGACCTCATCTACGCCATCCCCGGCCAATCCATGGACCACCTGCGCGCCGACCTCGCCCACGCCCTCGCGCTGGGCACGCAGCACGTCTCCGCCTACGCCCTCACCTACGAACCCAACACCGCCATGACCGCCCGCCTCAACCGCGGCGACTTCACCAAGGCCGACGAAGACCTCGAGGCCGACATGTTCGAGGAAGTGATCCGCGTCCTCCGCACGGCGGGCCTGAGCCGCTACGAAGTCTCCAACTTCGCCAAGCCCGGCGCCGAGTGCCGCCACAACCTCGCGTACTGGCGCCAGGAACAGTGGCTCGCCGCCGGCCCCAGCGCTTCGGGCCACCTCGCGGGCAATCGCTGGAAAAACGTCCCGCGCCTCGACGACTACCTCACGATCGACGACGACGGCTTCGCGCCCATCACCGACCACGAAACCCCGGACTTTTCCCGCGCCCTCCGCGAACGCATCATGACCGGCCTGCGCCTGGAAGAAGGCCTCGACGCCCGCAGCATCCTGAGCGCCGCCGCGCTTACGGACCTCTCCGCCGCCGAACGCCTCTCCGAAGCCGCCGACGACGCGGTGAGTCAGGGCCTACTAGCGCCCAACGCGCAGCGATGGACCCTCACCGACCGCGGCTTCCTCCTCGCCGACCGCGTCGCGTCCACCTTCATGCAGTGCATCGCCTGATCGTCACGCCGCGCCGTCGCCCGCGGACTTCTTCGCTTTACCCGGCACCTGCAGCCCCATCTTCTTGAGCACCGGCTTGAGGTCCTCGGGCATCGGGCACGAAACGTCCACCTTCTCGCCCGACACCGGGTGCGTGAAGATGACGCGATGCGCATGCAGCGCCAGCCGAGGCGACGCATTCCGCACCAACTCGGGCCCGTAGATGTCATCGCCCAGGATCGGGCACCCGATGCTGTCCATGTGCACGCGCACCTGGTGCAGCCGCCCCGTCACCGCGCGGCACTCCACCAGCGAGCCCGCCGTCGCCGACTCGATCACGCGGTACGCCGTCACAGCGGGCTTGCCCTTGAGCGACACGCGGGCGATCTTCTTGACGCGCGTGTCGCGCGCCGCCCGCCCGTCGTACTCCAGGATCGGCTTCTTCACCACGCCCTCCGCGGGCTCGGGCGTGTCCTTCGTGATCGCCCAGTAGAACTTCGCGATCTCCCGCTCCCGGAACGCCTCGCGCATCGCCTCGTACGCGCTCGCCTTGAGCGCCACGATCACCAGCCCGCTCGTCTCGCGGTCCAGCCGGTGCAGCAGCCCAAACTCGCGCAGGCGACCCATGTTCTGCATCTGGTTGCCAAACCTCGCGAAGAGCGCGTTCAGCAGCGTGTCGTGCTCGTGCCCCTTGCCCGGCAGCGTCACGATGTGCGGCGGCTTGCCGACCACGACCAGCGACTCGTCCTCGTAGTGGACCTTGAAGGTGATGCGGTCGTTGGGCTGGATGGAATGGGTGGCCATGAGGGGTGCAGCAGAGAATCACGCAGCGGAACCACAATACACAGACAAAGCCGGCCTGTCCGAACCTTCCTGCAAAACCCTCACCCGCACGCCGCGTGGTCCACGTACCACCTCAGTTCGGAAGCACGGGGCGAGAGCAGTGTCGCCGGGGCGTTCGGATCGTTCTGCCGGGCCGCGCGGAGCGCCGCCAGACGGGCCACCTCGGGCGCGAGCGTGCGGCCCGCCGCGAGCAGCGCCACCAGCCGCGCGCTGTTCACCAGACGCGTCGTCATCGCCACCCGCGCCGGGCTCTCGACGCCCCGCGTCTCCACCAGCGGCGCATCAGCCCCCGCCGCCGGCACCACGCCGCCGATCGCGAGCCCCGCCTGCAGCGGCAGCAGCACAAAGTCCAAGCGGTCGTGCCCCTTCTCGCGCCATCCAAGGTGCTCACGCAGCAGCGCCTCGTACCGCGTCGCCGCGTCGGGCTCCCGCGCCAGAATCCGATGCGCCTGCTCGGGCGGGATCCCAGACACCTCGGCGATCAGGTCGCGCACGCCCGGCCAACGCTGCCGCTCGTCATCGTCCCCCACCGCCACCTCTTCCACCATCCACACCCGTGTGCGCGACCACGGGAAGTCGCGGTACGAAAGGTCGTACATCAGCCGCCGCAGCGCGGGCTCCACCTCCGGCGCGGCGGAGACCGCGAAGTGGAAGTCCCCGAACGTCCGCACGCAGTTGCCCGCGTGGATGAAGAGGTCCGCAAGCAGCGCATCGATCACCGCGTCGGCGTCGCTCCGCACCACGACCACACCCGGCAGCCTGGGGGCCGCCGGCTCGGCAATCGGCGAGAGTTCGATGGGCGGGATCGCCTCGTCCATGCCTGATTGTTGTGCGGCTGCGGTCCCGACGCCGACGCCCGACTTTGGCCGCCTTCATACGCTCCCGCGATGTCCCTGCACCGCCTCATCGACGCCAACGCCAACCGCGCCCGCGAGGGGCTGCGCGTCATCGAGGACGTGGCACGGTTTGTGGTGGACAACGCCGCCCTGTGCGCCGACTGCAAGGCCGTCCGGCACGACGTGACCGCGGCCGTGACCGAACTCGGGCCCGGTGGGCCGCTCGAACTGCTCGCCTCGCGCGACACACCCAGCGACGTCGGCACAACCGTCTCCACCCCAGGCGAGGGCACACGCCAGAACACCGCGTCCATCGTCCACGCCGCCGCCGGACGCACCACCGAAGCGCTGCGTGCGCTGGAGGAGGCCGCGAAAGTACTGGATCAACCGCTCGCCGCGCGCACACTCGAGCAGGCGCGGTACCGCGTCTACGACCTGCACAAGCGCCTCGCGCTCCTGCTCGGGCCGGGCGGCCGCACGCAGTTCCGCCTGTGCGTGCTGCTCACCACCGAGCTGTGCACGCACCACCCCATCGCGCACGTGGCTGAGCTCGCACTCGCCGGCGGCGCGGACTGCCTGCAACTCCGCGAGAAGTCGCTCCCCGATCGCGACCTGCTCACCCTCGCGACGCGCCTGGCCTCCCTCACGCGAGAACACGGTGCATCGCTGTTCATCAACGACCGCACGGACATCGCACTGCTCAGCGGCGCCCACGGCGTCCACCTCGGACAGACAGACCTGCCGCCGATCGCCGCGCGCCGACTGTGCGGCTCGCGCCTCCTGATCGGCGTGTCAACCGGCAACATCAGCGAGGCCCTCGCGGCCGTACGGGACGGCGCGGACGTGTGCGGCGTGGGCCCGATGTTCCCGACGACGACGAAGCACAAGCCGGTGCTCGCGGGGCCGGCGTACCTACGCGAGTACCTCGCGGATGCACGCACGGCGCGGGTACCCCACCTTGCGATCGGCGGCATTTCCGCGGCGAACATCGGCGAACTCGCCGCGGCGGGCTGCCAAGGCGTCGCGGTCTCGGGCGCGGTGTGCGGGGCACGTGACCCACAGTCCATCTGCGAGCAGCTTGTGCGTGCCTTACCGGCCGCGCAGGAGTGCCCCGCGTGACGCCCACCCGCGGCCAGCGCCCGGACGACGCCGAGGCCGCATGGCTGGCGCGCCTCGATGCCACCATCACGCCCGCACCCGCGGCCCCCGCCCTCATCCACCTGCCGCGCCCGCACCCGGCGACACTCCCGCCGGACGCGTTGCTCGCGCAGTGCGACCTGACGCGCGGGCGCAGCGGCGGCCCCGGGGGCCAGCACCGCAACAAGGTCGAAACACTGGTCACGCTCGACCACACGCCCACCGGCGTGCAGGCCCACGCGGGCGAGCGCCGCAGCGCGAGCGAGAACAAGCACGAGGCGCTCTGGCGCCTGCGGCTGGCGCTGGCGACGCATGTGCGGTGCCCGGTGCCGGCGGGCGACGCTCGCAGCACGCTGTGGCGGTCGCGGTGCGCAGGGAGCGGCAAACGTGCAGGACGCGTGAGCGTGAGCCCCACGCACGACGACTACCCGGCAATGTTGGCCGAGGCGCTCGACGTGGTCTTTGCGTGCGGGCTCGACATGCCCGCGGCCGGCGCGCGCCTGTGCTGCTCGGCGAGCCAACTGGTGAAACTCGTCAAAGACCATCCGCCCGCGATAGTGCTGCTCAACGCGCACCGGTCGGCGAACGGGCTGCGCACCTTGAAGTAAGAAGGCCCGGCCACTTCCGCGGCCGGGCCCTGATTGCACGAGAAAAATCGGCCAGGCTCAGCGGCGACGGCGGGCCGCGACGAGGCCGCCCAGGCCCAGGAGGCCCAGAGCGCCGGGGGTGGGGACGAACGTGCCGTCGATGATGGCGTACGTCGCGTTGGGCGTCGGGGCGGCGAACGCCACGGGGCCGGTCGCGACGTTGGTGGCGGTGTTGTAGGTAAAGAGGCGGTCGGTGAAGTTCGCGCCGACGGGGCCGCCGCTGACGATGCGCCAGCCCTGCAAGCCGTCCAGATTCGTGACCTGCACACCGATGAACATCCCGGAGAACAGCGGCGTCGCGCCGGCGATGCCGCTGTTGAGCAGGATCGTGGTGAGGGGCGCGTTGATGGTCACGGGGACCGTCGCGGACGCGGCCTGCGCGCCGAGGTTCACGGAGCCCAGCAGGACGGGCGTACCCATCGCCGCGGAGGTGTTGAGGTCGGACGTCAGCATGGGGGCGGCGTACACGTTGATCGTGGTCGCGCCCGCGCCGGCGAGGCGCCGGATGCCGACGGTGACGCTGTCGAGCGTGATGGCGTTGTTGCCGCCGATGAGGGCGTTGTCAATGAACACGTCATCGAAGTTGATGACGTTCGCGGTGGGCGTCCAGCGCGACGCGGTCTCGGTCGTGAACGAGTACGCAACCGTCGCGTTTGCAGCGCCGGCGAGCGTGGCGATGGCCAGCGCTCCAACAACAAAGCTCTTCATGGGACTCTCTCCTTCTACCAACAAGTCGCGCGAGGGATGGGCTTCCGGTGCGCATGCATGTTCGCACCGGCGCCCGCGGCTGCGCGGACGACCGCCGGGAGCAGTACAGACTCCCGCTGGCCTGCGGCAGAAAAAGAGGGGTGTCTTGTCTCTCTCCTCCTACCGAGGTCTTCCGTATGCTATCCGTTCGCACCCACAGCACAAGCGGTTGCCGATGGCACCTATAGGGGAATCTCTACCGACCGACACGGCTATCGGACGTTGTCCGTCAGTCCCCGTGCCGCTGCCGCAGCTTGGGGGATAGCCGAGCGGTCAGGTGCGCCCGCTCGAACTCGTTGACCCAGTCCTGCAACGTCGCGCCGACCTCCTCGCCCCCCACGGGCGCGCTGGGGACAGCGCAGGCTGCGCCGAGCGAGCGCTGGGCGATTGCGCGCAGTCGCGCGAGACTCTTGTCGCCGTAGAGCGAGAGAAACTCGAAGTCCTCGTTGAAGAAGAGCACCGTCGGCACGCGAAGCCCGCCGCAGATGCGGACCTGATCGGCAACCTCCTTGTGCTCGTCGCGGTCCACAAAGCGGACATGCAAGGCCTGAGTGTTGGCGCGGGCGATGTGGTCGAGCATGGGCATCTGCTGAACGCAGTCGCCGCACCAGACGCCGGAGATGGCCAGGACGTTGACGCGGCGGGTGAACGACGCGAGCAGGTCACGCTGCGCAGGGGTCAGCGCGACCTTCTGGTGGAAAGCGCGCCACGAGGCCTGCTGATCGGCGTTGCCGGTCGCGGCGTACGCCGCGTACTCGAGGCCAGCGGAGAAAGAAGAGTGGGCGAGGGAGGGGGTGAGCATGGTGGGGAAAGTGACGGAGTTCCGAAGAGACGGAGAGACGAAGTGAAGCGGAGGGAGTGGAGTTCCGTTGGATGCTCGGATCGGGGGCTGGTTGCAGGATTGCCGGGCCGGTTGGTGCATGGGTTGATTTCGGGTAGAGTGTGGCGATGAAACCGGAACGGATCTATGACTACCTGGTGCTCGCGCGGGAGAAGGTCTTTGGGTGGATCAGGCCGCTGAACGGCGAGCAGTATGCGCGGGAGTTCCCGTTCGGGATGAAGAGCCTGAAGGCAACGCTGCCGCACATGCTGAACGCGGAGTGGGTGTACGCCCAACGCATGAGCGGTGAGGCGCTCCCCTCGCCGATCCCCCCCACCGCGTTCCCCGTGCAGCCGGACCAGCACCCCGACTTTGCCACGCTGGAAGCCGCGTGGGTCACGCAAGCCCAACGCACCCGCGCGGCCATCGCGGGCGTGCACGACTGGTCGCGCACGCTGGAGTACGTCGTGGACTGGGACGGCACGCCAATGCGCATCACGACAACGCCCGGCGATGTCATGTCACAGCTCGTGATCCACGAAGCACACCACCGCGCGCAGTGCATGGCGATGCTGCGACAGATGGGGATCGCTGCGGAAGACCTGGACTACTCGTACTGGATGTACCACCGGGAACGAGTATGAACGTGGCACACGTTGTCGAGTGGCACAGAAACATCGCACAGCGCAATCGAATCGACCGCCGAACAAACCTGCGTGCCCAGCGATTGAGCAGATGACATGCTCCGCGAGCGAATGTCGTCATTCTCAAAGTCTGGACTGACAGCGTGTTCAACTTCCCACCCCCGGTATTCCCCGCCACGGCAGGCCTTTTGACCTGACGGGCGCGTCGGTCACAACTCCGCTGCCGCGGCTTGCTTGAACGTTCGCCCACGTTCCCGTCGCACCGCCCTCGCCGACGACCAACGCGCAGTCGCCCATGGCGTGCTGTTTGCACACTTCTTTGGGTTCGCCAACTGTAAAGGAGGCGCCCGTGTTTGAGGTGCGCATTCATGGCCGGGGCGGTCAGGGCGTGGTCACGGCGGCGGAAATGCTCTCCATCGCGGGGTTCAACGAGGGCGCGTGGGCGCAGGCCATCCCCTCCTTCGGCTCCGAACGCATGGGCGCGCCCGTCGTCGCGTTCTGCAGGCTCAACGACACCGAGATCCGTGCCCGCGAGCCCATCACAAGCCCCGACGCCGTGGTGATCCAGGACCCCACGCTGCTGCACCAGGTGAAGGTCTTTGAAGGCCTGTCACCCACCGGCTACGTGCTCATCAACTCGACGAGGTCGGCGGATGAACTTGGCATTGGCGAGTTTCTCCGCTCGCTGCCGCCCGGGCACGCCCGGACACTTGCAGCAACCGAGATTGCCGTGCGCCACATCGGCCGCCCCGTGCCCAACGCCGTGCTCCTCGCCGGGCTGTGCGCGATCTCCGGGCAGGTGAAGCTGGCGTCGCTCGAAGCCGCCATCCGGCAGAAGTTCAAGGGCGACGTGGGCGAGCGCAACGTGGCCGCGGCGCGCGAGGCGTACGCGCTCTGCGGGGGGAACGAGTCCAGCACACAGGTCCGGACCACCAAAGGAGCGGTGCCCCATGCTCAAGCAGTGTGAAGGCTCACAGGCTGTCGCGGAGGCTGTCGCCCTGTGCCGCCCGGAAGTCATCTGCGCGTACCCCATCACCCCGCAGACGCACATCGTGGAGGGGCTGGCGACGCTCGTGAAGAATGGCACGCTCTCTCCCTGCGAGTACATCAACGTCGAGAGCGAGTTCGCGGCCATGTCGGTCGCGATCGGGGCTTCAGCATGCGGAGCCCGGGCGTACACGGCGACGGCGAGCCAGGGCATCCTGTACATGGCGGAGGCGGTGTACAACGCGTCGGGCCTTGGGCTGCCCATCGTGATGACGGTCGGCAACCGTTCGATCGGCGCACCGATCAACATCTGGAACGACCACACGGACAGCATGGCGCTGCGGGACGCCGGGTGGATCCAGCTCTTCGCGGAAACGAATCAAGAGGCGGTTGACCTGCACATCCAGGCCTTCCGCCTCGCCGAGCAGCTCTCGATGCCCGTGATGGTGTGCATGGACGGGTTCATCCTCACGCACGCGTACGAGCGGGTAGACGTGCCCAGCCAGCAGGAGGTGGACGCGTTCCTGCCGCCCTACGTGCCGCGGCAGAGCGTGGATCCTGACGACCCCGTCACCATCGGGGCGATGGTGGGTCCCGAGGCGTTCATGGAAGTCCGCTACCTCGCGCACGCGAAGCAGATGGAGGCGCTCGACCTCATCACGCGGCTCGCAGGCGAGTTTGAGCGGGCCTTCGGGCGTGCTTCGGGCGGGCTGTTCCACACCTACCGCACCGACGACGCGGACACCATCGTGTGCGCCCTGGGCTCGGTGAACGGCACGATCAAGGACGTCGTGGACGACCTGCGCGCGGAGGGCCACAAGGTCGGCTCGGTCGCCCTCTGCTCGTTCCGGCCGTTCCCGAGCGCGGCGCTTGGGCAGGCGCTGGCAAACGCGTCGCTGGTCATCACCATCGAGAAGAGCCTGTCGGTGGGCATCGGCGGCAACCTCTCCCACAACCTGCGGATGGCCCTGCCGGGGCGGGACACCAGAGTCTCCACCGTCATTGCGGGGCTGGGCGGGCGGTCGATCACCCGCGCGAGCCTGAAGCGGACGTTCCTCGCGGCGATGAACGGCACGCTGGAGCCGCTGCACTTCATGGACCTCAACACCGGCGTCGTGCAGCGCCAGATGGAGCGTGAGGCGGCCGAGCGGCGCACCGGCCCGGTGGCGGAGGCGATCCTCCGGGACATCGGCCCCGGCGCGAGCGCGTTGCACCCTTCGTGATCCAGACAGGAGCTGCGATGACCAGCAGGACCCCCATCAAGTTCTACCAGACCGGGACGTTCACCGTCGGCAACCGGCTGCTGGACGTTTCCATCCGCAGCGTGCAGGCCGACAGCACGCGCAATAACTCGCTCAACTCCGGGCACCGCGCGTGCCAGGGGTGCGGCGAGGCGCTGGGGGCGCGCTACGCGCTCGACGCGGCGATGCGCGCGGTGCGGGGGCGTCTGGTCGTGGCCAACGCGACGGGCTGCCTTGAGGTGTTCTCGACGCCCTACCCCGAGTCGTCGTGGCGCGTGGCGTGGCTGCACTCGCTCTTCGCAAACGCGTCGGCGGTGGGCACGGGCATGGCCGCGGCGATGCGCGTCAAGGGGCGGCACGACGTGCGGGTGATCGCGCAGGGCGGTGACGGGGGCACGGTGGACATTGGATTCGCGTGTCTTTCGGGGATGTTCGAGCGCAATGACGATGTCCTTTACATCTGCTACGACAACGAGGCGTACATGAACACGGGCGTGCAGCGGTCCAGCGCGACGCCCGCGGCGGCGCGGACGGCGACGACGCCGGCGGTGGGGCGCGAACCGGGCAACCTGATGGACCAGGGCAAGAACGTGCCGCTCATCGCGATGGCGCACGGCATCCCGTACGTCGCCACGGCGTCGGTCGCGGACCTGCGTGACCTGGAGTGCAAGGTCGAGAAGGCCATGGGCATGCACGGGGCGCGGTACCTGCACGTGCACGTCCCCTGCCCGCTTGGGTGGGGCTGCGCCACGGGCGACACCATCAGGGTGGCGCGGCTGGCGGCGGAGAGCGGGCTCTTCCCGATCTTCGAGGCCGAGTACGGCGAGGTCACGGGGCGGCGGCCGATCCGCAGGCGGGTGCCGGTGGACGAGTACCTGCGGCTGCAGTCGCGGTTTGCGCACCTGTTCAAGTCCGACGCCGGGCGGGCCCGGATCGCGCAGATCCAGGCGATGGCCGACCGCAACATCCAACGCTTCGGGCTGGTGCCGGAAGGAGCGACGCTGTGAACAAGCCCTTTGCCATCACGCTCGACGTCGGCAGCAGCCTTGCCAACAAGACCGGGACGTGGCGCACCGAGCGCCCGGTGTACGTGGACCGGCTGCCGCCCTGCAACAACGCGTGCCCGGCGGGCGAGAACATCCAGCAGTGGCTGTTCCACGCCGAGGAGGGCAACTACGAGGCCGCGTGGCGTGAGATCATGAAGAACAACCCGCTGCCCGCCGTCATGGGGCGCGCGTGCTATCACCCGTGCGAGGGCTGCTGCAACCGCGCGAAGCTCGATTCGCCTGTGAGCATCCACGCCGTGGAGCGGTTCTTGGGCGACCTGGCCATCGCGGAGGGCTGGCGCATCACGCCGGACGTTCCGGCGACGGGCAAGCGCGTGCTGGTGGTGGGCGCGGGGCCCAGCGGCCTTTCGGCGGCGTATCACCTCACGCTCCTGGGGCACAGCGTCACGATCCACGAGGCCGGGTCGATGCCGGGCGGCATGATGCGGTTCGGCATTCCCAAGTACCGCCTGCCGCGTGAGGTGCTGGACGCCGAGGTCCGGCGCATCACCGAGATGGGCGTGACGATCCTGTACAACACGCGTGTGGATGATCTGGACGCCGTGATGAAGCGGGAGCGGTTTGACGCGGTGTTCCTTGCGGTGGGTGCGCACGTGGCGAAGCGGGCGTACATCCCGGCGGGGGACGCGGGCAAGATTCTGGATGCGCTGCAACTGCTGCGCGGGGTTGAATCCGGGAACCCGCCGCTGCTGGGGCGGCGTGTGCTCATCTACGGCGGCGGGAACACCGCGATGGACGCAGCGCGATCCGCCAAGCGGCTGGGCGCCAGCGAGGCGATCGTCGTGTACCGGCGGACGCGGGAGAAGATGCCGGCGCACGACTTTGAGGTGCAGGAGGCGATGGACGAGGGCGTGATATTCAAGTGGCTCTCCACGATCAAGGCCGAGGCGGGCGGCACGTTCACGGTCGAGAAGATGAAGCTGGACGACAAGGGCAAGCCGCAGCCCACGGGCGAGTTTGAGACGATCGAGGCCGATTCCTGCGTGCTCGCGCTGGGCCAGGATGTGGACCTTTCGTTCCTGAGCAGGGTCGGCGGTCTCACCGTGAACGACGGCGTCGTGGAGGTGGGCCCGGACATGATGACCGGGCACCGCGGCGTCTTTGCGGGCGGCGACATGGTGCCGGCGGAGCGGACCATCACCATCGCCGTGGGGCACGGCAAGAAAGCCGCGCGCTGCATCGATGCGTTCCTGCGCAGCGATACCTCCCCCACTGCCGCCCCGAAGCACGAGCTGGCGGCGTTCGAGATGCTCAACCCGTGGTACTACACGGACGCCCCGCCCACGGTGCAGCCGGCGCTGGACGCCGCGCGGCGCGCCTCGTCGTTCGAGGAGGTCGTGGGCGGCCTGACGGCGGAGACGGCGCTGTTCGAGGCGCGGCGGTGCCTGTCGTGCGGCAACTGCTTTGAGTGCGACAACTGCTTTGGCGTGTGCCCGGACAACGCGGTGATCAAGCTGGGGCCGGGGAAGCGGTTCCAGATCAACTACGACTACTGCAAGGGGTGCGGCATGTGCGCGACGGAGTGCCCGTGCGGGGCGATCCGCATGGAGCCGGAGACGATCTAGAGAGCAGGTTGGTCTGCGCGATCGGCGACATTCCGCTCAGGGCGGCGCGCCGGAGGTGGCGCGGATGCGCGCGGCGGGTGAGGCGTTTGGGGGAAGGAAACGCGGCGTAGGAGGCAGGGCGTTGTTCGTTGAAGTGCGGATGGTGGGGAAGACTTGGGTCAGGCAGGGTGGCTGATCGGCGCGCGGTGGGTCGGCGTGGGTGGGTTCGGGGCGCGCGGGGGTGTGCTCGATTGGGATTGCGGTGGAGAGAGGCGGCGGTGCTGAGGGCGTGGTGGTGGTTGCGCGCGCTGCGCCTGTGGTGGAGTGG
>DATAKA010000013.1:0-6150 GCA_036261855.1 Phycisphaerales bacterium
CTCTTCGTCTCTTCGTCTCTTCGTCTCTTCGTCTCTTCGTCTCTTCGTCTCACCTCTTCCCCACCCGCACCCGCACCACCCGGTCCGCGACCTCAAACTTCACCGTCGTCGGCACATCGCTGAACACCGCGTCCTTCTCGATGAACCCGCTGCTGCCGGTGCCGCCACCGCCGCCGCCGGGCGTCTGCACCGCGCGCTCCAGCTCGTCGTACGACAGCGCGACCGTCGCCACCAGCGGCAGCGTCTTGTTCGCGATCTGCGCCAGCACATCCGGCGCGCCCGTCACCTTCACGTCGATCAGGAACCGCTCCTGCTCCGGGATGTCGATCGTCCACGCCGAGAGCTCGCCGGGCGCGACGCGCACATGCACCGGCACCCGCGGCACGATGATTTCCGCCGTTCGACTCCGAACGGTGACGACCACATCCGCCCGCGCCGGCTCCACGCGTGCCCGCTTGGACCCCGCGATCTCGCTGGGCAGCTCGATCCGCAGCCCGCTCAGCGTCTCCGCCCGCCCCGGCACCAGCCGCGACAAAGCCTGCGTCTCGATCGTCACGCCCGCCGTGCTCGCCGACGAGAGGTTCGCTGCCTCACCCTTGGGCGCAAACACCTTGACCTTGGACGGATTCACCACCGGCGCCACCGCAAAGTCCCCATCGCCCTCCACACGCACCGGGAGTTCCACCTCCACCAACTCATCCACGCGCACCTTCACCGTCGCCGGTTCCACGCGCTTCACGCCCACGCCCGCGTCCGCCAGCACCGGCACCGCCCGCAGCACCTGGGCGAGCTCAATCTCAAAAGTCCCCGGCGTCCCCGGCACGCCCTCCATCCCCGGCGACACCACAATCGCCTCGCGCAGCAGCGGCATCACCCGCTCCAACTGCGCCGCCGGCCCCTCCAGCACCACCTCCGCCGTCACATCGCGCTCAGGCCCGCGCTCGGTCATCGCCTCCAGCACCTGCGGCACCCCGCTCGGCACACGCAGCGCCACCGCCACTGTCGCCCGCTGCTCGCGCAGTGTGTCCGCCTCCGCGAACATCCACACCAGCGCGGCCACGAGCGTCACAAGCAGAATGGTCCGGAACCTGCTCCACATAGTTCTTCGTTACGCCTTCGCGCCCTTTCCTCCCACGTCGCCCACTTCGCCCGCCATGCTCCCGCCCATCGCGTCCGTCACCATCGTGTCGCCCAAGCGCTCACCCATCGCCGTGTCCGAGAGCGCCGCCTCACCCGCGATCGAGTCCTGCGATGGGCTCGCCCCATCCACCGCCGACGGCGCAACTTCCGGCTCCGCAATAGGCTCCGCCGGCACGCCCTCGCGGTGCTTGAGCGAGCGCGTCAGCCGCGCCTGCAGTTCATCACGCAGTTGCCGATCGCTCAGCGGCTCGCTCAGCCTGCCCCGCTCGGCAATACGGATGCCCCCGGTCTCTTCGCTCACGACCACCACCACCGCGTCGCACTCCTGGCTCAGCCCCACCGCCGCGCGGTGCCGCGAGCCCAGCGATGGGTCGGGCATGTCCGCCGGGTCCGCAAGCGGCAACTGCAC
This sequence comes from Phycisphaerales bacterium, assembly GCA_036261855.1. Classification (GTDB taxonomy): domain Bacteria; phylum Planctomycetota; class Phycisphaerae; order Phycisphaerales; family UBA1924; genus BJHL01. Next base: position 1,550 of record DATAKA010000013.1, read on the forward strand.
GCCCGCCGCGAGGATCACGCGCCCGCTCACCACGCACGCCAGATCGTGGAGCGCCGAGCCCGGAAAAAAGATGGTCTGGATGAGCGAGCTGGACAGCTCCGCGTTCATCCGCGTGCCACCCTCCACCAACCCGCCCAGCTTGGTCTGCCGCTCCATCGCGATGATCGCCCCGAACCGCGACCGCGACAAGTACCGCGCCGCGTCCGCGACTTCGCCCACGATGTACGTGATGTCCTTGGGCGTGCTCCGCAGGAAACTGGTCTCACCCAGCCGCACCAACGCGCGGCGGAGTTCCGGCTGGAAGATCACGATGAGCGCGATAGCGACAAACCCCAGGAACCGGTCGTACAGCAACCCCAGCCGCTGGAAACTCCCCGTCCCGCCCAGCACGCGCGACAGGATCGTCAGCACGACCAGGATGACCAGCAGCCCCTTGAGCGCCCCCGCCGCGCGGGTGCCCTGCACAAACCGCACGATCAGGTATACCACGATCCAGATGACCGCAAACTCGACCGCCACCTGCCACCACGGGTACGTGGCGAGCCGGCTGGCAAGGCCCTGGATGCGGTCGAGCACGGTCAACGGTCAGGCTCCGGTGAGGTTCCCAAGACTCCTACCACCCCATCCTACAGGCCGGTTCGGCGCATGTCGCATCCGATTCCGCCACAGGGGGTTGCTCACACCATCGGCGAAGCTCGACGCCGGTGTCCACCCGCCCGCCGGATTTCCGTACGCTCGCCCCGGCAAGACGCACGACCGAAGCCGGTCAGCGCGGCATGGCAGGGCGATCCCTGGTCCAGTCCGAATGGGGTAGCTCGTGGATGCTGCGAAACGCATGTCACAGTCCTGTTGGTCGGGTGGCGCGGGTGCAGCCTCGACGCGGTTCGCGGTCACATCCGCCTTTGAAAGCAGGACGTGTACCACACACCGGATACATAAAGCTTGGTGCGCACGGCGAGTTGTCTCCGTGGGCCGGTTTGACCCACCCCCCGCCTCCGCTACTATCCCAACCCCCGTTCGGACCGGGCGCGCTTTCGGTGCGCTTGGTGCGTGTGGTGGGACTGACTTTGCAGGGCCTCGGGGTTTCGGTCCCGTCACTCTTCAAACGCCAGAAAACAACCTGTTTAGGCGGCTTTTTCGGTGTGTTTACCTTCCCGAAATGGTCGTATGGCCACCCTAGCTCAGTGGTAGAGCACTCCCTTGGTAAGGGAGAGGTCGTGGGTTCAAGTCCCATGGGTGGCTCTTTCGGCATCGGCGGAGGGGCAAACGCAAGCCTCAACGCCTATGCTGGAGGCCCATTCCGGCCCCGGGGGTCGCGTTCAAGCGCGTCACACTGGGCTGGGTTGGTGCTTGACCTGTCACGTTGCTCGCCCGGGCGAACCCGGGTGGACGCTTTGTCAAAGGTCGGTGTGGGTCTGGAATCCCCGCCGGCGTCGCAGTCTGCAGGCCCGTGAGGGCTCTTGAAGTTCGCGGAGGATCCATCCCATGGCCAAAGGCACATTTACCCGCAGCAAGCCCCACGTCAACGTCGGCACCATCGGTCACATCGACCACGGCAAGTCGACCCTGACGGCCGCCCTCTCGGCCCGCTCCGCGGCCCGCTTCGGTGGTGAAATCAAGTCGTACGCCGACATCACCAAGGGCGGCACCGTCCGCGACTCCAACAAGACGGTGACGATCGCGTCCTCGCACACCGAGTACGAGACGCCCAAGCGCCACTACGCCCACGTCGACTGCCCGGGCCACGCCGACTTCGTCAAGAACATGATCACCGGCGCCGCCCAGATGGACGGCGCGATCCTGGTCGTGTCCGCCGCGGACGGCCCCATGCCCCAGACGCGCGAGCACGTGCTGCTCGCCCGCCAGGTCGGTGTGCCGCACATCGTCGTCTTCCTGAACAAGGTGGATCTCGTCGACGACCCCGAACTCCTCGACCTCGTCGAGCTCGAGGTGCGTGAGCTCCTCAAGAAGTACGGCTTCCCCGGCGACACCACCCCGGTCATCCGCGGTCAGTCCAAGCTCGCCCTGGAGAACCCCAAGGACGACAAGGCCTGCAAGCCCATCGACGACCTCTTCGAGGCGATCGACACCTTCATCCCCGAGCCCGTCCGCGAGATCGACAAGCCCATGCTCATGAGCGTGGAAGACGTCTTCTCGATCAAGGGCCGCGGTACCGTGGCCACCGGTCGTATCGAGCGCGGCATCATGAAGGTCGGCGATGCCGTCGAGATCGTCGGTCTCGCCAAGGAAAACCTCAAGAGCACGATCACCGGCGTCGAAATGTTCCAGAAGACGCTCGACGAAGGCCGCGCTGGCGACAACGTCGGTGCCCTCCTCCGCGGCATCGAGAAGGAGCAGATCGAGCGTGGCCAGGTGATCTGCAAGCCCGGCTCCATCAAGCCCCACACCAAGTTCAAGGGCCAGATCTACGTGCTGACGAAGGAAGAGGGTGGCCGTCACACGCCGTTCTTCTCCAACTACCGCCCGCAGTTCTACTTCCGCACGACGGACGTGACGGGTGGCGTCAAGCTGCTCGGCGGCGCCGAGATGTGTATGCCCGGCGACAACATCGAGGTCGAGGTTGACCTGGGCGACAAGCCCGTCGCCATGGAGAAGGGCGTTCGCTTCGCCGTCCGCGAGGGTGGCAAGACGATCGGCTCGGGCACGGTGACCGAAATCATCGCCTGAAGAAGTACCGAAGTGAGAATCATCCCATCACCCGAGTGGAAACGCCCGGGTGATGATTCGAAGAAGTTGGCCTGAGTATCAGGCGTCCCGGGTTCCTCGTACCGCACTTCGGTACTTGGGCACTCCGGTACCCCGGCACTCTCTCTGCAAAGGCGTTCGTTATGGCAAAGAAGAAGTCCATGGCCCGTGAGTTCTGCTGGCTGCAGTGCAGCGAGACGGGCGACCTCAACTACCGCACTTCCGTGAACACCAAGGGCGGCATGCCCGAGGGGCTGAAGGAAGGCCTGATGAAGTACAGCCCGCGCGTGCGTCGTCACACGCTCCACAAGATCAAGCGCAAGTAAGCAGGCATCGGGCGACGGGCCTCAGGCATCAGAAAGTGCCTGGGCCTTGCGTTCCGGATGCCCAGTGCCTGATGCCCGATGCCTTCCTACGGCGGTAGCTCAACTGGTAGAGCAGCGGATTCCAAATCCGCAGGTTGCGGGTTCAAGTCCCTCCCGCCGTGCTTCCACGGTACGTTTCGTCCGGCCCATCGGGCCCTCCCGCGGCACTCCCGGTCATTCGCCCCCTCGTGGGCATTCTCGTGGCTGACCCTCCCATGGCTGACAAGGACATCCAAGTCCGCACTGTGCAGGAACGCTCGATCGACGGCGCTCAGGAGCGGTCCGGACCTGTCGAGACTTCCAAGGAAGCCGATGGCGGGTTCGGGATTCTCAAGCCCGGCCGCGGCTACTGGGTCCGCGTGCTGACAGCGGTGGCGCTCGGCACGCTGTTCCTGGCGACGGCTCTGTGGGCTGCAAGCCAGCTCGAGGCCTACAGCCCGCCGATCCGTGCGTGGACGGTGCGCGTCACGAACATCCACGGGGCGATGCCGGCCGCGGGGCAGGCCATCGACCTCGCCAAGATCGAGGACAACCGACCGGTCAAGATCGGCTCGGGCGTTGTCGAGAGCGTGGCGACCGAGGGCGATGCCGCGGCACGCGTCACCATCAGCGGGGTGCTCCTGGTGAACAAGGATGATTCCGCGGCGGAAACCAAGCGGATCACGGTCGAGTCCTCCACCGCCGGGGCCGAGCCGGTGTTCACCGGTCAGGTGAGCACGACGCCCGCGCCGGAGTACGCGTTCCAGCGGGTGTACGTGCAGGCCGGCGCCGCCGCCCTGATCGTGCTCACGGGCCTCTTCCTGATCTACCGCTACGTGGGCAACCGTCCGGGCAGCGTGGACTTCCTCATCGCCACCGACGAGGAGATGCGGAAGGTCAACTGGTCCACCCGCAAGATCATCATGGACTCCACGATGGTGGTGATTTCGGCCACCTTCTTCATCGCCACCCTCATCTTCCTCGCCGACCTGGTCCTCAAGCAGGTGCTGCTCAACCAGTTCGTGGGCCGCTGACGGCCTGTGCGGGGCCGGCCGCCCGACTCTGGCGGCCCGGCACGCACGACATCCCGCGGGGCGTTTGTGAGTGCCCCATCCTGCCCGACTGTCCTTTCCCCGGCCTTGGCTGGCCTCCTCGTGAGTTTTCACTCACGCCGGAGCCACCCCAAGGCCGGTTGTCAAACCCGACGGTTCCGCACAACACCCGAGACGCTCGGGCGTACAAGCACGGTTCGTTCCCAGTACCGCGATTCTGACTCCGCACGGAGGTCCGCCATGTCCGACACCCAGCCCACCCCCGCCCCCACCACGACCACCACCGCCCCGGCCATGGACGGGCGCCCGAACGAGAAGACCGACCTCATCCCCACCGACGGCCCGCTCAAGGCCGAGGGCATGAACTGGTTCGTGCTGCGCGTCGCCTCCAACAAGGAGAGCAGCGTGCAGGCGACGCTCCTCCGCAAGGTCAAGATCGAGAAGATGGAGCACCTCGTCGGCCGCATCCTGGTGCCGACCGAGAAGACCAAGACCGTGA
>DATAKA010000024.1:0-11845 GCA_036261855.1 Phycisphaerales bacterium
CACGAAAACGCATGCCCTCACAAACCGGGTTGTTCCTTCGGTCATCGTGTCCTCCACACCCGAGCGACTGCCCACGAGACGGCAATTCTAGCACGCGTGTCAAGGATCACCGGGTGTCGGCGCTGGAGGAAGGACCGGGAAAACCCCTGCAATCGTGCCGATTAGTAGGCCTTCACCACATCAGCGCCGGGGTAGAACTGCGTCATCATCTTCTGCCAATCCCACCCCTGGTCCGCAAACCCTTTGGCGCACCACTGGCACATGCCCACGCCATGGCCCCAACCACGCCCACGGAACTGGAGCTGGTTCGCGTACGTCACGACCTCAAAGTCGCCGGAGCTCACCCGGTTCTCGCGCGTGATCGGCGGTGCATCGGCCGCGGCCCAGTTGGAGGCCGTGCGCAGCTCCTCCGCCGTCATCACGTAGCTGTGGCCCGAGTCGTCGGTCACGCGGTACGCGTTGGGGCGGCCCGCGTCGTTGCTCGAGTCGGGCTTGATTTCCCGCACGCGCGACATCGACGTGAGTTCGTTCTTGTACAGTTTGCCCCACGCCTTGATGCGGCGGGAGAGTTCGACGTCGTCGCGCGTCACCGTCCAGCGGAAGAACGTCGCGTCCTTGCACGCCCACTCGCGAGGTTCACCCTGGATGCTGGGCGCGAAGTTGAACTCGGTCCCCGGCTTCCGGGGCCACGTGTACTTGGCGCTCGCCGGCCGACCGCCGCAGGTGCTGGAGTAGTACGCGCGGATGAGCTTGCCGTCGTCCGTCAGCACCAGGCCGCGCGTCGCCCGCACGGCTTCATTGGCCACCAGCGACTTGGTCGCGCCGCCGAACACCTGGTCGGCGTCCGTGTCCTCCACGTCAAAGGAGCGCCCCTCGCCCCGCGCCCGGTAGCGCTCGTGCAGGGCGTACGTCCGCGCCGCGATCGCCTGCGCCTCGTACGTCTGGCGGGGCCAGTCCTTGAACAACTCATGCGTCAGTACGCCCGGCAGGTAGCTCTCGATGCCCATCGTCACCGAAACGTCGAACGACGTGGGGTTGGTGCTCCACGCCGGCCGCACTGTTGCGAAGCCGGGGTAGGGCGTGCCATTGAGGGACAGCGACTGCCCCGCGGCCTTCACCGTCCCCTCGGCTGTGCCGTCGTTCACCACCACCTCTATGTCGTTGCCGAACCCCCATTCCTTCCTGGTGCCCGCCGCGTCCTGCACGATGACCCCGCGGGCGCCGCTGCTGATGCGGACCGGAGTGTGCATGAGATCAGCGGACACCGTCCCCGCCCCGGCCTGTCGGACAACGACGTACGCCGGGCCCGACACGTCCAGGCCCGTCATCCCCTTGTGGATGCGGACACACACTTCAGGCTCGGCCTTGAAAAGCTTGTCAACCTTGGGCCCGGTCCACGCCGGCTCGGTGATGGAGGGGATGCTGGCAACTGTTTGGCACGCGGGCAGCCCAACGCACGCACCCGCGAGGGCGAGCAGGGCGGTCAACGCGTGGGCCGAGGGGAGCAGGCTGGTCATGGTCGGCATTGGTGTGGTTCCTCGGTTGTGCCGGTTCGTCAGGCGCAGTATGCTCTGGGTATGGTGAGCATGGACCGTGAACGGCTGGGGTGGATGCGTGGGTGGCGGGGTGCGCGTGCCGCGTCTGTGGGCGTGGCGTGCGCTTCCTTGGCATTGATCGGCTGCGCGCTGCCAAAACCTCCACCCGAGATCGCTCCCGGGAGCAGCGCCGGCCCCGCAGCCTCCATGGGTGAGAGGTTGGGCAAGCACGTCGCCGGGTTCGAGTGCCCATCCCCCGGCTGGGGAGCCACCTTCGACCAACTCCGCGACGCCCCGCAGGGCTGGACCCACGCGTTCATCACCCTCCGCACACCCAGTCCGATCTTTGTTTACCCGCAGGTCATCACCCGCCAGGAGGTGCTCCTCGAAGTGCCTGTGACGCGGCCCGTCCGCGTCTACGTGCGCACGGTGGATCACGACGCACCGGCCGAGGGGGCCTACCGCCTCGCCGGCGAAGCGGACGCCAAGAAAGAAGCGAAAACCAAGTAAGAAGCGGTAGCCATGGAACCGCTGAACCGCAAGGGAGCCCCGGGGCCGTGAACACCTCGCCGCAACCATCCACCGCCGCGGTTGACGCCGAACTGCACGCCATGCTCCGGCTCACGCTTACCCCAGGCCTGGGGCCGGTGCTCATCCGCCGGTTGCTCGCCAAAGCCGGCAGCGCGGCCGCCGCGTGCGGGCTCTCCGCCGCACAATTCACGGGCATCCACGGCATCGGCGAGCAGAAGGCCGCGGCCATTGCCCGTGCCCTGCCCGATTCCATTCGGTTGGCGGACGAAGAGATCGCGCTGGCAGATAAGCTGGGCGTGCGGCTCTTCGCGTGGGGCTCGGCAACGTACCCCAAACTCCTGCGAGACCTGCCCGATGCGCCCGTTCTCCTCTACGTGAAGGGCGACATTACCCCCGCCGACCAGTTCGCCGTCGCGATGGTGGGCTCCCGGCAATGCACCGCGTACGGGCTGGAGCAATCGGCAAGGTTCGCCCGTGTCCTCGCTCAGGCAGGCATCACGATCGTGTCCGGCGGCGCACGCGGGATCGATACCGCCGCCCACCGCGGCGCGCTGGACGTTCAGGGCCGCACCATCGTCGTGCAAGGGTGTGGCCTCGCGAAGGTGTACCCGCCGGAGAATGCCGCGCTGTTTGAACGTGTCGCCGCAAGCGGGGCCGTGGTCTCCGAACTTCCCCTGAACACCCCGCCGACCGCGGAGAACTTCCCCAGCCGCAACCGCATCATTTCCGGCCTCTCGCTGGGCGTGCTCGTTATCGAGGCAGGCCGCGGTTCGGGTGCGCTCATCACCGCACGCCACGCGCTTGAGGAGCACGGGCGCGAAGTGATGGCGATCCCAGGGCGCGTCGACTCCGCGACCATCGCCGGGAGTCTCGAACTCCTCCGCGAGGGTGCCGCCGCGATGGTGTTGGAGCCAGGGGACGTGATCCAGGCACTCGAGTCTCCTGCGCGCCACCTGCACCGCGGCACGCACACCGACCGCTATCTCTTTGACACGCAGACAAGTGTGCTGAAAGAAGCAGTCACGCCCGAGCGGGAGGGGCCACCGCTTTCGAGTCACCAGCAGACGCTGCTCGACGCGCTCGCCGAGCCCCGCACGCTTGATCAGTTGTCGGAAGTGACCAACCTCGACGCGGCGACTGTTCGGGGTCAGTTGACCCTGCTCGAGATTCAGAAGCGGGTGAAGCGGGAAGGGTCGCTGTTCAGGCGATTCTGAGCGACTACCCATAGGCGCGGCTTAAATACCTAGAAAACAACCACTTAAATCAGAGTTTTTTCTGGTGCCTTCCAGAGTTTTCCACAATCGCCAAACGGGCGGTATGAAATCGTCTTGACGTGCGGCGTCTATTGGGCTATCATCTGCCGAACAAGCAAGGCGAGTTGTGGTCGGGTGGCCCGACACGTTCGCATGGTTTGTTCGGTAGTTTGACTTCGTTGTTTGGAACTCAGGGCGGAGCCCTCTGACGCACGGACGCACCTTCCAAGGCGGAAGCCAAGGTGGGGAGCACGGAAGCTCAGGAGGTTTGCATGTCGCTCGCAGTCAGCACTGGTTCGGATCGTTCTCAGGGCCTGGGTCTGCTCGGTGGTGGCCTTGGGGAGTCCGCGATCGGTTTTGCGACCCGTGTCGGTCGGACGTCTCCCGGGGTTCGCGCCTCCCGCGTCGAGGAAGGATGCGGCGGCAGGACGACAGGAGCTTCGGTGGACCCCGCGATGGCGGGACTCGCCGAAGGCAGCGTGCGACCGTACGCGGGGAGCAGCGTCGGCACGTGGGCGGCTGTGCCGCTCGTCCGTCTTGGCCCCGGTGGAGACTTCACCCGGGACTTTGGCGGGCAGGGCGACCGTGAGGGCCAGCGTGAAGGCGATGGCTACAGAGGGAGTTCCCGTCGCGGGAACGACATCGCGGAGTTTTCCGATGCGGCTCTTGCCGAGCAGCACCGGTTGGAAGCGCAGGTAGATGCCCTGGAGCAAGCGGAAGCATCGCTCGCGGGGCAGGGGATGGTGATGGCAGGCTTGTTGGAGGTTCTGGAGGAACTGACAGGACTGGTCATCAAGGGTGTTCGGTCCCTCGGGGCAATCTGGGGGACGCCGGATTGCGACACCCTGCGGTTCGGCTGGGCGGCAAGCGCCCCAGCAAGGAACGAGAAGTCCTCCGGGCGGCGCCGGACGAGGCAGGAGTTGGGGCACGAATCAGTGGTCGAATCACGCACGCGGTCCGAACGCGGCAGGTTGGGCAGGGGAACAGAAGCACAAGGTCCGATTGAAAGGAACGAAGTCCATGAACCTCACACCAAAGCAGTTGAAGATTCTCCAGCTCATCAGGGATTGGCGCGTCCGTCGGGGGTATTCGCCCACGATGCAGGAATTGGCCGACGAGCTGGGCGTCAGCAAGGTGACGGTGTTCGAGCACGTCGAGGCGCTCATCAAGAAGAACGCGTTGGTGCGAGAGCCCAACAAGGCACGCTCTTTGTCGATTGCTGAGGGCGTCGCCGTTCCCGACGAGTCACGCCCCCTGCGATTCCCACTGGTGGGCAAGATCGCCGCGGGCAACCCCATCGAGCGCGTGGCCAACCAGGAAGAGATCGACCTGGGCGAGATCCTCTGTCCCGACTCCCCCAAGGCGGCGAGCACCTTCGCGCTGCGGGTCGAGGGCGACTCGATGCGCGACGAGGGCATCCTGGACGGTGACTTCGTGCTGATCGAGCGCACGAGCGCCGCCCACAACGGCGACCGCGTGGTGGCCCTGCTGCCTGATGGCTCCACCACTCTCAAGACCTTCTACAAAGAGGACGACCACATCCGCCTTCAGCCCGCCAACCCGTCCTACGACCCCATCCGCGTCAAGTTCTGCCAGGTGCAGGGCATCGTGAAGGGTGTCGTTCGTCGGTACGGTCGCTGATGCGGGGTGCTCATCCGGAGCGGTCATCGATGGCCTTGGGATAAGCACCGCGGCGGTCGCCGACACTTTGACCGGCCCGGTCGCCGCATGCCCCCCATAATCATGGGTGTCCCCCGATCGCGTTCCACCACCCCATGCAACCCCCGTCGCGTCCAGCGCTGCGCCTGGCACGGTGCCGGCGGACCTCATCGGCGACGTGATCGGCGCGTACAAGCTGCTCGACAAGATCGGCGAGGGCGGCTTCGGCAGCGTGTGGCTGGCCGAACGCCGTGGCGAAATCGTGCAGCGCGTGGCGCTCAAGCTCATCCGCCCGGGCATGGACTCGCGCGCGATCGTCGCCCGTTTCGAGCAGGAGCGCCAAGCCCTTGCGATGATGGACCATCCGTCCGTCGCACGCGTCTACGACGCCGGGACGACAAACGCCGGCCGCCCGTACTTCGCGATGGAGTATGTCGCCGGATTGCCGATCGACGAGTACTGCACCGCCCGCGGCACACCCCTCGCCGTGCGGCTCGAACTCTTCGCCCAAGCCTGTGAGGGCGTGCACCACGCCCACGAACGCGGCATCATCCACCGCGACATCAAGCCCGGCAACATCCTCGTCAGCGAGCACGACGGCCGCCCTCAGGCCAAGGTCATCGACTTCGGCATCGCCAAAGCGCTCGCGGGGCCACTCACGGACAAGACACTCGTGACGCGCGAGGGCAACGCGCTCGGCACGCCGTTCTACATGAGCCCCGAGCAGCACGCCGGCGAGGTGTCGAGGCTGGGTCCGGCGAGCGATGTTTTCGCGCTGGGTGTCACGATGTTCGAGGTTCTCTCGGGCAGGCTGCCCTGGGAGTGTGACGCGGATGCCCCGCCGGAGCAGGTGCGCCGCCGGATGCTCGTGAAGCCGCCCGCATCGTTGCGATCGCTCGTGCGCGGTGCGCAAGGCGCCGCTGCGCGGGACTTGGAAACGGTGTTCCTCAGGGCAACCGACGGTGATCCGGGCCGACGATACGCATCCGCGCGGGAGCTGGCGGAGGATGTACGTCGCGTCGTCCGGAGCGAGCCGGTTATCGCCCAGCGCAACAGCCCGTGGTATGTCGTGCAGCGTCGTGCAGCGCACTTCGCTTCCGCCAATCGGGCCGCGGCCGCGCTTCTCGCGTGGATGGTTGGAGCGGTACTGGGTGCCGGGCTGGTGACGGCCCTGTGGCGGTGGACACCCGCGGTGAACGCGGTCGACCGCGTGTACCAGCGGGCGGAACTGCCGATCGCCCAGTTGGAGAGGGTCCGGGTGCTCGCGCTTGATGGCGAAACGCCGACGCAACTCGCGACGGCCATCGGGATGGAGCCGCCGGGCTCGGACGACACGGCGGCTATGCGGCGGGTGCACGGCAAGCTGCTGGAGCGGATGGCCTCGATGCAACCGGCGTGCGTCCTGATGGACATTTCGTTCAACGGCGTGAGCGAGCCGCACGATGGACCGCTCGCGGACGGTGTGCGGGCGATGCAGGCGGCCGGCACGCCCGTAGTCTTCGCATCGCGCCATTGGTGGTTTGGTGACAGCACGCCACCGCTATCACCCGCGATCACCAGCAGCCCGTGGCCCGTCTTTGGCGGCATTACCACCTCCAACGGCGTGGAGCTGATCGATCTCGCGGTGTCGCGGGACGGCTCAGAGTGGCTTCCGCACGTCGCACTCGCGGCGGTGGGTGCGGTCCGGCACCCGGGTGCCGAGGTCACGGTGGTGCCGGACCCGGGCGGACTAGCGTTGGTGGTGTCGTATTGGGAGCGTGTCGCGGGGCCGCGGGGCGGCAGGCGCTCGCTCGGTCCGCCGGACAGGATTCCCATTGATGTCATCGGGAAGAAGCCGGCGGACGTGACCGGGTACAGCCTCCTCGCCGGAGATCGCGTCGCTCTGCTCCCGGTCGGTGTGCCGTCGGATGCGGTGCTGAGTTCGGCAACTAGGACAGTCACGGCGTTCATCGGGGCACCGCGAGCGGATCAGCAGGGGTTCGTGCGGGGTCGTGTTGTGGTGATCGGGAATCCGCCCAAGGACACGGTGACATTGCCCGACGGCCGCAACATCGCGGGGCCGCACGTCGTCGCGTCGGCTGTGGAGCAGTTACTGCGCGGCGTCTCGGCAGGGCAGCCATCCAGGGTGGTTCAGGCGGTCATTCTCGTGTTCAGTTCGTTGGTGGGGGTGATCATCGTCGCAGCGTGCGGGGGATGGCGCCGTGTGATGTGGGCGCTCGCGGCCGCGATGCTCTCGACCGTTGTCGGTGTTTTGTTGTATGCTGTGGCAGGGGTGCAGGCCAGCCCACTCCTTGCATGGTGCGGGATTGCTGGCGGGTGCTTCGCGGGTGCGTTGCTTGTGCCGCGCCGTCGGATCGAAGGAGGGTTGCAATGAACTCATTGAACGTGGTGCTTGCTCTGATCGGGGTTGGGTTCGCGGGCGTTGCAGGCTGTGCGCGTCAGCACGGGCACTCAAGCCCACCGCCCGGCGTGTTGGCAGTTGACATGCCGATCATCGACAAGGTGGACGTGCGTGGAGGCAAAGGGCCGCCGCACGACGGTGTGCTGATGTTGCTCCGGTATGATCGCGGTCCATCGTTTGGAGCGTTGGTCAACGACGCAGAGATCAGTCTTGTGCCACAGGAGAATGCGAGCGGATTGGAACTCGCCAAAGGTTGGACGTATGTCGCAGGTGACTTTGGCATGAGCGCCGACCCGCTGGTGCGGACGTACTGGCCGATTGTGATCCGTTCCACCATGGCCGTGGGAGCGGACGGGACGGAGTTCATCGTGGACTGCACAAGCCCGACAACGCCGTGGGTGCATTGCCGTGCAGGCACGTCGGTCAAGATCTACGACCTGACCAAGCAGACCGACGTTCCCGTGGTGACGATCACCCCCGGAAACTCGGCGAAGCTGCAGGTCACGCTCAGCGGTGTGACACTGAGTGCGACCCAGGCGACAAACACCAGTGACGCCGTGTATCAGCAGGCCGTGCAGACGGCGTTGGAGTTTGAGCTCACGGCGATCGGGCTGTAGCGGTCTAAAACTTCTTGTGCGCGGCCCGGCCCTCGGGTTCTTTATAGCCCATGACGGCGCGGGCCAGCACGAGGTCGGCGGGCACAGTCACTTTGATGTTGCGGGGGTCGCCTTCCACGACGATCACGCGTTCGCCGAGCGATTCGACAAGTGACGAGTCGTCGGTGGGCTGCGATGTCGCCCCGTCGATGGTCGCGTACGCGCGGCGGAGGAGGTCGGCGCGGAAGACCTGGGGCGTCTGGACGAGCACGAGGTTGCTGCGGTCCAGGGTTTCCTTGACGGCGCGGAGGGGCTGCTTGGCCCCGGCGGACTCGCCCAAGATCGCCGCGAGGGGGTCGGTGCCGCCCATCACTTCGCCGGTGTCGTACGCACGCTTCACCGTGTCGCTCGCTGGCACGGCGGGGATCACCGCGGGGTGGTGCTGCGCAGCGCGAACGACCCGGGCGAGCAGTTCGTGCGACATGCAGGGGCGAGCGGCGTCGTGCACGGCGATGTGGGTGCAGTCCTGCGGGACGTGCGCCAGCGCTGCGGCGACGGTCTCCCAGCGGTGGGTCACGCCGCCGCGGACGATGGTGGCGCCGAGCAGGCCGAGGCGGTCGCTATGACGCTGCTTAAATTCGTTGAAAGCACCATCGGCGTGCGGGCCGGCGACGATGATCGCCGCGATGGTGACGGCGTCGTCCTCAAACTTTGTGAAGGTCTCAATAGTGCGCTGCAGGAGGGGCTTGCCGCCCAGGTCCTCGTCGAGCTTGCTCCGGAGGCCTCCGTGCTGGAGGTAGCGGCCGGAGAATCCGGCGGCGGGGAGGATCACGGCGAGGGTCATGTCTGCCATGGGCGAGCGTAGTGGGGGAGCGGAGACTCCAAAAACAGCACGACCCCCGCGGGGGCCACGGGGATCGTGCCGGTTGGATTGAACTGCGTGCGGGCGGGTTAGATGCAGGGGCCGCCGGAGAAGACGGAGAGGAGGGAGTCGATGTCCATGGTGTCGGGGAAGAGGCCGTCGTTGTTGAAGTCGGTGTCGGTGTTGCACATGGTGCCGTCGCTGCACAGGCCGCCGGAGAAGACGGAGAGGAAGTCGTCGATGTCCATGGTGTCGGGGAAGAGGCCGTCCTGGTTGAAGTCGGTGGAGTCGCAGGCAGGTCCGTCCGGGATGATCTCGATCGCGCCCCGCACGATGTCCTCGCCGTCATTGGTGTAGAGGCCAACGCGGGAGATGAAGTCCATGTTTGTGGTTGGGTTCAGGGGTTCAAAGGACACGGAGTGGACGTTGGGGATGGAGGGTCCGCCGGGGATGGTGAAGTCCATGTAGTACTGGCAGCCGGTGAAGAACTTCTTGTTGCCGATGTACGCCCATGTGGGGTAGGAGCCCGGTGGGCAGAGGGCGCCCTCATCGAGGACGGCGACGCCGCCTATGGCGAGGATGAAGGTGGCGATGGGGTTGTTGCTGCCGTCGTAGGCGGTGACAAGGGTCTGGGTGGTGCCCATCGCGGAGTCATCGGGGGAGAAGGTGGTGCGGCCGGGAACGAGCGGGTCCTTGGAGACGGTGAGGCGGGACTCGGCGCCGGTGGTGTCATCAAACACCTTCATGAGCGTGACATGCCCGTTGCCCCACCTTTCGCGGGCTCCGGTGGTGGCGGGGGGCCACTGAACTTCGACACCGTCCTGACCGGAGGAGCCGAGGTTCGGGCAACGCGTACGGTAAACGGTGTCGGGGGCGCCGTCGCCGGTGATGTCGAACTGCGTTTCGGAGACGGTGGCTGCACCGGTGGCGTAGGTGCCGGCGTTGTTGGCTCCCCAGGACAGGCACTCCATGCAGATCTTCTCGCGGAGCGTGGCGTCGGAAACGTCGAGTTCGGGCGTGTCGCTCATGATCATCATGGAGCCGAGGTTGCCCCAGTCGCCCGGGCACGGAGCGACGATGCAGATGGGGCGACACAGGATCTCCACGACATCGGGAACGGTGATGACGCCGCCGGTGCCGGTGGGAACGTGGACGGTGCTCGGGGTGGCTGAACGCTTGAGCCAGAGTTGCATGCTCGCCTTGTCGCCCTTGCCAAGGGTCCATGTGGGCTGAGTGCCGGGGTTGAGGGCACACTGGCTGGTCCATGCGAGGGTCGGTGACTCGCGGATCGGGAGCACCGTGACGACGCCCGTGCTGCTGACGCAGGTCATCTCGACGTGGACGGGCCCCAGGGGTGAGAAGTCGCACTCCTCAGACACGTCCTGATTCACGCCATCGCTGAAGGTGGCGGTGGCGGTGTAGCGTCCCTTGATGGTGCCGTCCCAGCCCTTGTAGCGAGTGCGGAGCGAGTGCCCGACGTTCGAGGGGCCGAAGTGGTGGGACATGTCGACATCGACGCTGCCTCCTGAAGCGGTGCGGAACTTGATCTCGACGCCGTCCTGCCCGCTACTGCCGAGGTTGCTGATCGGGAGCCTGCGGCCGACGGTGGCGCCGAGCGTGGCGGTTCCGATGGGGGTGTGGAGGATGCCGCTGGGGAAGCGGGCGACGAACGACACGGAGTCGCCATCGGGGTAGACCTCGGGGACCGCGCCGGGCGCTGCGGAGAGCTGGACCGTGACGACATCGCCCTCGCGGACGGTGACGGGCATGGGCGGGAGCACGCGCTCGGTCGGCACGAAGCACGTGCAGCGCCCGTTGTACGGGAAGAAGCGGCACTGGGTGTCCTGGCTGAGGCACGGCCAGTAGCAGATGAGGTCCACGCACGTCCCGACGGTGGAGGCGGGTGGCAGGACAGCGGAGCCGAGTTCGGCCGTCACCGGTGCGCCGTTGATGAACACCTCGGCGACGGTGCCAATGTCGATCGTTGATGACGAGAAGTTGGAGACGAACGGGCTGATTTGGATGAACGTCTGGCCCGAGGCATCGCAGACGAGCTGAACATCGGTGGCTTCGAGGCGGCGGTCCCAGAGTGGGCCCCCCGCTTGGGCGAGCGTGCTGCCAGCGAAGGCGGCGAGGGCGAGGGCTGCGGAGAGAGTGGTCTTCATGGCGTGGCTCCAAGAACGTGCGGGAGAGAGGGGAGAGAGAGTCGCGGTTTCACGTGCGGGCGAGATGGGACGTCCTGAGCCCCGCCTCGACACGCTGTCCGTCACCATGACTTGCGCGACACGGTTGGAACCTTGCAGCGATAACCAATGAAAAAACCCGCCTTGGGGGCGGGCTCTGGGGCTTCTATCGGGTTGAACGGGGGTTGCTTTCAGACGCACGGGCCGCCGGAGAAGATGCTGAGGTAGGAATCGATGTCGGCGGTATCCGGGTAGAGGCCGTCGTTGTTCCAGTCGATGTCGCCGCACGCGGGGGTGGGGCAGGGGCCACCGCTGAAGACTGTCAGGAAGTCGTCGATGTCGGTGGTGTCGGGGAAGAGCCCGTCGCGGTTGAAGTCGACGGAGTCGCAGGGGAACTGGACGAGGAAGACCGGAGATACCGCGAAGAAGATGTTCCCGACCGCTTCGATGCGGATGCGCGCCGTTTGCGTTTCGGCGCTGAGTGGGAAGAGCACATCGGCGGTGCCGGTGTTTGGGAACTCGCCGAGCAGCAGATCAAAGTTCTGGTCGCCCGTGGTGGAAAGGTGGATGCGGACTGTTGCGACATTGATGGGAGCGGTGGTGGTGCTCGCCACGTCCCACGCGACGGTCGCTGTGGTGCCGGGTGTGATGCGCTGGTTCTCGATGGGCTGGGTCACCCGGAAGCGTGAACCGGTGCCGATGTTGACGCGGACCAGCGACGAGGTGATGGACCCACCCTGCTGGTCGCGGACGGAGACCCGGAACTTGCGTTGAGAACCGCCAAGGCTGGGCATCTGCTCGCCCAGCGACGGCGCGCCGGAAAGG
>DATAKA010000021.1:0-12520 GCA_036261855.1 Phycisphaerales bacterium
CCTGGGCACCAACGACAACTCCTTCCCCGGCGGCAGCGTCGGGTCGGACAACATGACCAAGATCGCCGAAACCGAGTACGACGGCGGCAGTGTGGGCAACTCACACGCCACCACCCGCACCGCCTTTGTGGAGAACTCCACGACCGACCGGCGCGACACGGCCTACGCCTACGACTACCGCGGCCGCGCCATCCTGGTCACCAACCCCCAGGCCCCGCACGCCCTGATGAAGTACGACAACCGGGGCCGCGTGACGACCACGGCCCAGTACTCCTCCGCCAGCGGCCTCTCCGCCTCGAGCGACCCCACCAGCGTCTCCACCAACCGCGTCGCCCGCCACGACACCGCCTTCGACGCCCGCGGCCGCGTCTACAAGACGACCCGCCACGAGATCAACCAGAGCACGGGCGCGAGCAGCAGCACGCTGGACAGCAAGACCTGGTACGACCCCGTGGGCCGCACGCTCAAGGTGCAGGGGATGGCCCTCGCCAAGACCGAGTACGACCGCATCGGCCGCACCCGCCGCACCTTCACCCTGGGCGTCACCAACGACTCCGCCTACTCCGACGCCGATGACGTCTCCGGCGACACGGTGATGGAGGAGCACCACACCACCTACGACAACCTGACGGGCAACGTCCTCTGCCGCGCCACCATCTGGCGCCACCCCAACGAGTCCACCTCCACCTACGGCTCCCTCTACACCGGCACGCCCGGCACCAGCTACGCCTACGGCGACGTGGACGGCCGCATCAGCATCACCGCGATGTACTACGACAGCATCGACCGCATGGTGGACACCGTGTCCTACGGCACGGCGGGCATCACGATCGCGACGGGCAGCTGGTCGCGGGCGGGCTCGGCCCCCTCGCGGTCCACCACGGCCCTCCGCACGACCTACTCCTTCACCGACGACGGCCTGACCAAGGACGTCACCGACCCCAAGGCCCTCGTCCACCGCACCGAGTACGACGCCGCGCGCCGCAAGATCACCACCATCGCCAACTACGTCAACGGCACGCCCTCCGCGGATACTGCCGATGACGACCAGACCATCCGCTACGGCTACACCAACGGCCTCATGACCACCATGACGGCGGACCTCTCGACCGACCAGGTGACGACGTACACCTACGGCGTCACCCGCGGCAGCCTGCCCGCGTCCAAGCTGGCCAGCAACCGCCTGCTGCAGAAAGTGGCCTACCCCGACTCCGCGAGCGGCAGCGACGTGGTCTCCTACGCCTACAACGCCCAGGGCCAGCAGTACTGGACAAAAGACCAGGCGGGCAACGAGATCACGTCGTACTTCGACACCGCGGGCCGCGAGACCTCCCGCCGCGCCAACGCCATCAACGGCAGCTTCGACGACTACGTGCAGCGCATCGACACCGCGTACCTCTCCCGCGGCCTCGTCGACACCATCACGCAGTACGACGACACCAGCGCCACTACCGCGCGGGACCAGGTCCAGTACCTCTACGACGGCTGGGGCAACGTCACCAACTTCAAGCAGGACGTGGACTCGGCGATCGGCGCCTCGGGCCGCGCGGTCTTTGAGGTGACGAACACCTGGGCGGCCAGCACGCCCAGCACCGGCCCCAACATGCTCCGCCGTACGGCCTTCACCATCCCCGCGGGCTACCACTCCGGCACGGTGAACATCCGCTACGGCAGCGCGAACTCCCTGCCCGACATCATGTCCCGTGCTGAGGACCTGTACCTGGACAGCGTGACGATCGCGGCGTACTCGTACCTGGGCCAGTCGCAGCTCGTCGATACGGACCTCGGCGAGCCGGACGCCTCCACGGGCGTCTTTGACGCCTCGGCCACGACCTACCCGGACTGGGACAACTTCAACCGGATCACCCGGAACGACTGGCTGCGGTCCCGGAGCGGCCCGTACTTCGACACCGAGATCTTCTACGACGAAAACTCCAACATCACGCGCATCGAGGACAACCTGTACACCATCAAGTCCTCGGGGAACCACATCTACGACGTGGCGTACACCAACGACAACCTGAACCGGCTGGCGAACGCCGAGCAGGGCCACTGGGGCGGCTCGTCGATCTCGGGCGTCACCAACTACGAAGCATGGACGCTGTCGCAGACCGGCAACTGGAACGCCTACACCCGGGACATCGACAAGGACACCGCGGTGGACCTGAAGGCGTTGACCGACGCATCGGACTTCACCGACACAGAGGACACCCGCAGCTACAACCTCGCCAACGAGTACACGAGCACCGGCACGATCAAAATCGGTAAGAACACAGGCAGCCCGCCGTACGACACGCTCAGCCCCAGTTTCTCGAGCGCGTACGACGATGTGGGCAACCTCATCGACGACAAGGTCAACTACAAGTACACCTACGACGTGTTCGGCAGGCTGGTGGAGGTCAGGACGCAGGGGAGCGCCCTGGTCGCCGAGTACCGCTATAACGGGTTAGGCTTTAGGACGGGCTGGCACTACGACACCGACGGCGATGGGACCGTGGAATCGGCCTCCGGCTCGGACGACTCCCAGTACTGGTACCTCTACGACCAGCAGTGGCGTCCGATCGCCACCTTCCGCCAGTCAGATACGGACCCCAAGGAACGGTTTGTCTTCCACTGCGCGGGGGTAGCGGGGAGCGGCTCTTCCTCGTATATTGATGCCGTGATCCTGCGCGACTACGACGACACGTACGAGTGGAACGGTGCCGGCGACGGCTCGTTCGAGCAGCGGACGTACCTGCTGCAGAACTGGCGCGCGGACGTGGTGGCCATCCTGGACAGCGTGGGCGAACCTTTAGAGCACGTGCGCTACAGCCCCTACGGCGTGCCCAGCAGCTACCCCTTGGCCGATGTGAACCGCGACGGCCTCGTGGACAGCGACGACTACGACGACTGGGACGACATGTTCACCGGCGCCGCCACGAACGCGAAGTCCCCCGTGGACCTGAACGGCGACGGCCTGTTCCCCGACACGACCGACTACGACCTCTTCTTGGCTTCGTACCACAACTCAACCGGCATGCGCGGCGGGTACAACAAGCTCGGCGCGACGACCGCTTCGTCCTTGGTGATCTCCCCCCAGAACCGCATCGGCTACGCCGGCTACCAGTGGGACCCGGCGATCAAGCAGTACCACGTCAGGCACAGGGTGTACAACGCCGAAGTGGGGAGGTGGACGAGAAGGGACCCGCTAGGTTATGTTGGTTCGCTTCCGAGTCTCTTCGCGTACGTTTCGCTGCAGCCAATCGGCTATACTGATCCAAGTGGGTTGGTGAAGAGTGGGTGGCGATGCGCGAGAGATTCCGCCTGGATTGTCGTTGACATTGCCCTTCTTGTCGCTTCGATCAATGCATGCCTTGCGCCCGGCGCGCAGTTGGCTTGCCTTGCCGGAATAGTATTTAGCATATGTGCGTTGATAACAGACTTAATTAGCTGGAATGACAGCTGTTTTGGTAACGCGCCTCCACCGAATATGCTGACTGCAATTGACGTGCTAAACTCAATTTGCAGAGCAGGTTCATTTGGTTTCGGCGCAGCGCCGCTCGTGATACGGCACTTGAAGGACATCCTAAATGTCGCATCCGGCATTGCGCCCTCCCCTGACATAACACCTCCAGTTGGCACGACGTGCCAATCGGGATACACTTGGAACGAGGATTTGCAGGCGTGCGTCGTCGTTTCGGGCGACACAAGCCCACAGTCGCAGAGTTCGAGTGGAGTAACGGTGGTCGCGGACTAGCTCAACTGCCGAGATTTTTAATATGCAACATCTGTTCTTTGGCGCACTCTGTCTTCTTGTTGGCATAACTGGAGTTGTTATCTGTAGAAAGCAACTCAAGTCGTGGAATGGACTTCTGTACATCGTTATGTCAGTTGCTGGGGCAGTCGTATTCACTATCTCGATCCTTGCCTACCTATTACACTGGCCCTAGGCCCAGTCTGACAGATCGCCTGTTCGTCGCATGTACGGCACGGAATTGTACAAGGAACTCGCATCGTCGATTGTGAAAGACTTGGACGACGCTCGACGAGCATTCAGCGATGTCGAGCGAGAACTGAAGCGATAGTCACGGTACTCCGGATCCGAAACACCGGCACGCGTGTGGTTGCTGGGAGCTCGAAGGGCCATCTTGAGAGAATCGCCCTGGATGTCGCCCATGGCATCGCCCACGTTGTTGTTGGCCTCAACGCTGGTAAGCATGGTGGCCGCGTCCTAGGGACCTCGCTGGACTCGCCGCCACCGCCATCTGCCCCGAGTGCGGCAGAGCCTGAACGGAGGCAGAGTGCACCAATGCCCACTTTGCAGTTGTGTACCGCTGTTTCGCGCAGCAAATTCACTCCCGTGCTGGCGTATGAGAGCGGTGAGGTACTGAGACGATTTAGGCGGCCAGCTTGAGCTGCCGCCAGAATGCCGCGCGGATACACAGCGTCACCACGTCACCCCCTTTGAGGGGATTTTGTGGGCGCCGGACATGCCGACCGCTGCTGAGAACCAGCGCTTTATTGTCGGCTTTGCTAGACCAGAGTGCGGTGCGGGCCGGTTGGCAGCAGGCGGCTTAGACTATCGAGGTAGCGTTTTGCCCCTTCCACAAACATTTCCACTGGTGTCCCCTTGCCTCCACTTTCGCAGGTCAGGCCCGCACCATCCGTGCGGGCTTGCTTGTTTTTGGGGTCATGTTCTTGCAGAATTGGCTCGCCGCGATTCACCGCGGCCGGATCGTCTCCCACCGCTGGCGGGCCACCCCGCTCAAGTGGACCCACGGCCACCGCTCCCCGAGATCGCGGGCGTGCTGCTCCGCGACTTGGAGGTGGGCCTCGATCTCGCCCGCCCGCGCAGCCAGCGTGCCGTCCCGCTGCGCCCGGTCCATCGCGCACTGGGCAAGCTCCGTCGCCCGCGCGATCTCGACCCAGTTCACCGCTTCAGGACGCCCCGCCCTGGTCTCGATATCAATGCGGCCGCGGATCATGGCCTCCGCGCGATCCACGTCCCCTCCCATGCGGATCGCCCACGCCCACAGCACCTCGTGGTACAGGGCCCAACCGTCTCCACTCGCGAGAAGCTCAGGGGCGCCCTCCACCGAGGCCTGAGCGGCCCGCTCGGCCTCCTCCGGGTTCTTCCCCTGCGTCAGGAGCGTGCGTGCGAGCCGCCCGTACGCCTTGGTGGTGTACAGCGAGTGGGGGCCCAGCATCGCCTGCGAACCACGGACCTGTTCCCGCGCTGCGTGCTCCGCGCGGGCAAAGTCCTTCATGAGCAGGGCCACGAAGTAGATGTTGCTCCACCACTCGTACGTTGCCTGGTCCATCCCGCCGTACAACTTCGTGGCGATGACTACGCCCTGCTCAAGAGTGGCGAGTGCGCCGCCGAAGTCACCGCTTTCGCTCTGGGCTATCTGGATCTCAAAGAGCACACCCAGCGTGTGCGGGCCGGTGCCGCCGTCCAACCCGTGCGCCCGGTGCAGCAGGTCCCGGAGCGGCTGGACCGCCGACGCCGGATCCGATCCCACCATCTCCGATCGCAGGATGTACAGGTCGAGCGTCAGTTTGTGGGGGGAGTCACCCGCGGACTGGCTCTCCAGGTCCTGCCGGATCGCCCGCAACGTCGGCAGCATCTCACGCGCGCGATCCTCGAGGTCGTACGCCCGATAGACCAATCCCCACGAGTTCTTGAGCAGCCGATCGTCAGCGGTCGTCGGCATCCGGCGGATCGTCGCCAGGTCCCGCTCCATGTCCGGCAGCACCGTGGTGTTTGAGTTGACGAGCGCCGCATGGTACAGGTACTGCCGCGCCACCAGCGTGCGAGGGTCGTCACGCCCGTACGCCCGCTCCAGCAGCGCCGCGGCCCTCGCGCAGAACAACGGATCTCGCGAATCCGAGAGGGTGTTCGCGGTCTGTGCGAGTGTCGCGGCCACATCTGCCTGCAGTGCCGCGTCGTTCGGGAAGGACTCTTCCAGGTGTTCCATCGCCGCGGCGATCAGGTCTCCGAGCGTGGGTGCCCGGCCCGGGGTTGCAGCGCTGGGCCACGCCGGCGCTGCCTGCGTGTCCGCGTCCATCGAAAGTCGCGCCTGGAACTGCTCGCCCTGGAACGGGCTCGCCGACCGGAGCATCTGGGTGATGAACGTTGAGACCTGGCGGGCGTGAGTCGCTTCCTGGATGGCCCGTCGCTCGCTGGCCCGAGCCCGGGACAAGCCGGCGAGCAGGCCGGCGATGCCCACCCCGACCGCCAGCACGATCGCGACCGCGGCGGCGACGAGCAGGCGGTTGCGCCTCGCGAACAGCACGCCCTGCCGGAGCAGCGGCGTTGGCGTCGCGAGGATCGGCTCAAAGCTCAGCACCCGCCGCAGGTCCGCCGCGAACTGCTCGGCGGACTGGTACCGGTCCTGCGGTTCGCGTGCCATCGCCTTGGCCACGATCGTTTCGACGTCCCCGCGGCAGTCGGGCCGCACAGACCCAAGCAGCGGCGGCGCCTTGCCGCGCACGCGTGCCCCGATCTGCAGCGGCGTCAGGCCCGGCGTGCCGAACGGGTTTGCTCCCGCCAGCACCTCGTACAGCACCACGCCAAGCGAGTAGACGTCACCCCGCGTATCGAGCGACTGGACCCCGAGCTCGAACGCCTCGGGCGGCAGGTACGCGGGCGTGCCCACGATGTCCCCCGCGTGCGTGGCGAGGGTCCCCGCGCCGGCGTCCAGGAGGCGCGACACGCCAAAGTCAATCACGCGCGGCTGGCCCGACAGGTCAATGAGAATGTTCGAGGGCTTGAGGTCCCGGTGCAGCACGCCCTTCTGGTGGCCGTGGTGGACCGCGTCGCACACGCGCGCGAACACGTCCAGGATGTCGTTCAGCGAGGGCCGGACGGACTGCACGTACTGGTCCAGGGTACGGGCCCGGTCCACGTACGCCATCGCGAAGAACGGCACACTCACCGCGCCGTCCGCCGCGTGGTGCACGCCCGCCTCGTACACCCGCGCAATCGCCGGGTGGTCAAGACGCGCAAGGGTCGTGGCCTCGCTCTCGAACCGCCGTCGCGCGCCGGTGGACGCGAGGCCCACCGAGAGCACCTTGACCGCAACCGTCCGGTTGAGCGTCGTGTCGGTCGCTTCAAAGACCGTCCCCATCCCGCCCGAGCCCAGCGCCCGCTCGATGCGGTAACGGCCGATCATCGCGCCCGTCGCGACCGCGGGGGTGTGCAGCGCATCGGCGAGCGCGCCCGCCGGTGGGCCGCCGTCGCCCAGCGTCTCGGGCGAGCCCGCCGATGCATTCAGCAACGCCCGCACTTCAGAGAGCAGCGTCGCATCGCCCGCGCACGCCGCCTCGACAAAGGCGTCCCGCCGGTCGCCGCCGAGTTCCAAAGCCTCGCCGACGACCGCCTTCGTACGGCCCCACAGATCGGCGGGCTGGTGCCCGGTGGCGTCAGAGGGGTTGTCCTTGGGGTGCGTCATGATCTCGATCACATGCCGGCCTGCATCCGCCGCAGCAGCCACGCCCGCGCCACCATCCACTCGCGGTTGATGGTCCGTGCGGAAACACCGGTCGCCTTGGCGACGTCCTCGACGGAGAGCCCGGCGAAGTACCGCAGGTGCACGATCTCCGCAAGGCCCGGGTCGTGGGTTTCGAGGGCCTCCATCGCATTCTCCAGCGCGAGCCAGTCCACGTCGTCCCCCGGAGAAACGTCCTCCCGCGCGTGGTCCACCATCTCAAGCGAAACCCGGCGCAGGTTCCCGCCACGTTTCTCGCCGCGCTTCGCGCGCGCCCGGTCCACCAGGATCCTCCGCATCGCCAGCGCTGCCGCCGCGAAGAAGTGCCGCTTGTCGTTCCAGGACCTGTCGCTGCCGATCAGGCGCAGGTACGCCTCGTGGACGAGGGCCGTGGGCTGGAGCGTCTGCCCCGCGGGCTCGTGGGCGAGCCGCGCACGGGCCATCGCCCGCAGGTGGTCGTACACCAGCGGCAGGAGCTCGCCGGACGCCCTCGGTTCGCCCCGGGCCGCCCGCGCGAGCAGGTCGGACAGCGCTGCATCCACGCCCGCGGGTGGGGTATGTTCAGGGCCGGAGCCGGGGGTGGGAGTGGGGTCCGTGCGCTCCATGGTGGGGTCAGCCGTGCCCGAAGTCGCGGCAGATGTGCCGTTGGTCAGCGGAATCGTGTCGCACCGTCTGAACGCCCTGCGCTTTCTCCCGCAGGACCGCACCGCAAGCCACAACGACCAAACCGGAGTCTCAGTTTATGGAGTGTGTCAACCACCGCAATCCCCGGGCAACCCCCGCCTCCCCGTCCCGTAACACGCGCCTCCGCCGCGGGGTCAGTGCGGCGGCCCTCGTGCTCGCCGCCGGCTGGACCAATGTCACGAACTCCCATGCGCAGGCTTTGACGACCGCCTTCACATACCAGGGAGAACTCCAGAACGGCGGAACGCCCGTGGACGGTGCCCACGACCTGCGGTTCCGCCTCTACGACGCGCTCGCGAGCGGCACCCAGCTCGGCACCACGCTCTGCGTGGACAACGTGCAGGTCGTTGGTGGCAAGTTCACGGTGCAGCTCGACTTCGGCAGCCAGTTCGCCGGCCAGCAGCGGTTCCTGGACATCCAGGTACGCCCCGACACCGGGCTCGACTGCTCCAACGCCACCGGGTACACCCTGCTCACGCCGCGCCAGTCGCTCACGGCGTCCCCGTACGCGAGCTACGCCCCCAGCGCCGGCGCCGCGGCCACCGCCACGACCGCGACCAACGCAACCCAGCTGAACGGACAGTCCGCCGGGTTCTATCAGAACGCCAGCAACCTGACCGCCGGGACTATTCCCGACGCCCGCATGGCCAGCAACGTGGTCCGCACGAACTTCAGCAACTCTTTCACGGGCACCAACGTCTTCACCGGCTTTACGACATTCAGCGGGGCTGTGCAGAGCACCAACCCCGCAAGCGTCTACATCGGTGATGGTTCGGGCCTGAACGGGCTCTGGAAAATGGGCGGCAACTCGGCGACCGACCCGGCGACGCACTTCATCGGCACCACCGACGGACAGCCCTTCAACGTGCGGGTGGACAACCGGCGCACGGTCACCATTTCCCCCGCCTACGGCACCTACGGGCCCGAACCGATCTTCACCGCGCAGGCCAATCATGGCGCGGATACGAACTTCATCACGCCCGGCCTGCTCGGCGCGACGATCTGCGGCGGCGGTCTCAACACATACAACAATGCGACGCTCGGAGAGACGGTGCGTAACTCGGTGCTCTCGCACTTGGGAACCGTGGTCGGCGGCTTCGGCAACAAGATCGGCACGTTCTCCAACTCGGGATTTGTCGGCGCGGGTGAGTTCAACACCGTGAGCGGATACGCAGGCGTGGTCGGGGGTGGTGTGCAGAACACCGCGTCCGGCGAGCGTTCGGTTGTCGCAGGCGGGTGGGGCAACCAGGCGACCAACATCCGCGCCACGGTCGGCGGCGGTGTGAACAACACGGCGTCGGGCGACCACTCGACCGTTGCAGGCGGGTACAACAACACAGCCAGCGGCGGCTCCGCGTTCGTTCCCGGCGGTGCCAACTGTCTTGCACAAGGCGCGCTCAGCGCGGCGATGGGCAACCTCGCCAAGGCCTACCACGACGGATCGTTCGTGTGGGGTGACAGCAGCAACGCCCTGCTCGAGTCCACCGCCCCCAACCAGTTCCTCATCCGAGCGGGCGGGGGCGTCGGCATCAACACCGCTGCGCCGAATGCCCGCCTCAATGTCTACGGGCCCGCGAACGGTGGCGTCAACATCTTCACCGGCGACCTCGCCCCCTTCGGCGCGGCAGGCATTGAGGCCAACTTCTCCGCCGCGGGCATTGGCTCCAGCGCCATTATCTACGCGGCGGTTGACGGCGCCGAACGGTTCAGCGTCCACCCCAACGGCGACGGCTTCTTCTCGCACGACCTGCAGGCCGGCGGCATCATCGCCGCGACGGGCAGCATCCAATCCACCACCGGCAACGTCCTCGCGGGCTCCAATGTCGTGATGGACCAGAGCGGCGCGGGAACCGCTTGGCCCGAGCTCCGTCTCCGCGGCGTCTTCGGCGACCCCCTCGGTCTCAGCGTCGAGGTCGCCAACTCCTATTCCATCGTCAACCTCGACAACAACTTCCGCATGGAGGGCCGCACCACCGGCGCACGCGGCGGCATGCTCCGGATCGACGGCCGCGACTACTCGTTCGGTCTTCCCCTCTTCCAGTTCTGGCACAAGGCAACAACGTCCGCCACCGAGAATCAGGTCGCCGCCATCGACCACGCCGGCAACATGAGCATCCCCGGCACGTTCAGCGCCGCAGCAAAGTTCTTCCATATCGACCACCCCACGGACCCCGCCAACAAGACCCTCCGCCACGCCTGCATCGAGAGCGACGAGTACAAGAACATCTACGACGGCGTCGCCACCACCGACGGCTCGGGCTACGCCACCATCACGCTCCCCTCGTGGATGACCGACCTCAACGAGAACTTCCGCTACCAGCTCACCGTGATCGACGAGACCGACAGCGGCGACCCGCTCATGTGGGCACGCGTCGTCCGCAAGGTGGACGCGAGCAACACGTTCATGGTCCGCACCAGCAGCGGCTGCATGGAAGTCTCCTGGCAGGTCACCGGCACCCGCAAGGACGCCTGGGCCAA
This sequence comes from Phycisphaerales bacterium, assembly GCA_036261855.1. GTDB lineage: Bacteria > Planctomycetota > Phycisphaerae > Phycisphaerales > UBA1924 > BJHL01. Next base: position 10,632 of record DATAKA010000021.1, read on the forward strand.
GGCCAACCCCTTCACACCGGAGAACGACAAGACCGGCACCGACAAGGGCAAGTTCCTCACACCCGAGGCGTTCGGCAGACCCGCCAGCGACGGGCTGAACACGGGTGCAGCGTTCGAGGCGCGGGCAGCCCAGCACGCCGTCCCAGCCCGAGCGGTGCCGACGGACCCCGGCACGAACTAGCACCCGAGCACGCGCCGCACAGGGCTCGACAGGCCGAACGTCCGCAGTTCGCTCTGCGCCACCCAGCGGCGTTTCCTGGGAACAGCCGTGCCCGACAACCCGCACGCCCACACGACACACCGCACCTCGCGGTGTGTTGTTTTGAAGACAAACTCGCTTGTGCGGTGCAGCCCGTGCGCCCCCGTCAGCTTCAACGCACGGCGCAGCACCGGCGCAGTCGGTTCGTCCAATGGATCAGGCAGTTCCAACGTCGGCGGCTGCCACAGCCCCGCCCACAGGCCCTTCGACGGACGTTGTTCCAGCAGCACCCGCCCGGTCCGATTTCGCGCAACGACCATCACGAAGGTGACCGCAGTCCGCTCGGCCTTCGCGGCGGCTCGCGGGATGCGGCCTTCCAGGCCGCGGCGCTTCGCGATGCACAGGTCCGGTGCGGTGCGTGCCAGCGGGCACTCCCCGCACCGCGGCGTCCCGCTCACGCACACCAGCGCGCCCAGCTCCATCAGCCCCTCGTTGAATACGCCCGCGCTGGTGCCCCGCGTGGCATGCGCGGTGCGAGCCAGCGTGTGTGCGCGCTCCCACGCCCACGCCACACTCTCCTTCACGCCCAAGTCCTTCCCTTCTACCCGCAGCAGTACCCGCGACACATTGGTGTCCACCAGCGCCGCAGCCCCGCCGTGCGCCATCGAGGCGATCGCGCCGGCGGTGTACCGCCCCACCCCGGGCAATGCCTCAAGTTCGGTGAGCGTCTCGGGCACCACGCCCGCATGCCGCTCCACGATCGCCTTTGCTGCCGCGTGCAGCAGCCGCGCTCGCCGGTAATACCCCAGCCCCGTCCATGCCGCCAGCACCTCGTCCTCGTGCGCTCGTGCGAGCGCGTGCACCGTCGGAAACTCTCCCAGGAACGGCCCGAACTTCTCCAGCACTCGCGACACCTGCGTCTGCTGCAGCATGAACTCGCTCACCAGCGACCGGTACGCGTCGCGGTAGCCGCTGCCACGCACCGGATCAGCCTCGCGCCACGGCAGGGGCCGCTGGTGCTCCCGAAACCACGCGCTCACCGCGCGAACAACCGCAACGTCCCGCTCCTCCACGCGGCGTGAAGGCGTGCGACGCACCCCCGATCGCCCCGTCTTCACGGTAACGTCCCCACACACGCCTCGAGCGCCGGCTTGATCGCGCGCCACGATGCGGACTCGCCTTTGGTCACCGTCATCCACCCCGCGCTGATCAAAACGCCCTTGATGCCCGGGACAGCCAGCACCGCCGCCGCCGCAGGGTCGCGCACCGCGGCCTCCGGAGTTGTATACGAGCGGATCGCCGGCGCACCCTCCGGCACCGCCAGCGGCGCGCTCAGCACGCACTTGAGCGCGTTGGGGTTCGGGGTGTCCTGGTACGCGGTGATGGTGGGCATGCGGTATGAAAACGTAGGAAAGGCGATCAACGAGCGTGCGACGCGTCGTGCACGATTCCTGGCGGGTTGATCCCGCGGTTACCCCGAATGGTGCCACGATCCGCGCTTCACACGCTCTGCCCAACCAGGATCACGTACCCATCCGGGTCATGCACACGCATCTCCCCCTCGGGCATGTACGGCGGGTGCGTGATGGCATACGCCACACGGCGCTCTGCCTCCGGCATCTCCCGCGGCCGGAAGTCGCTCCCATCCGCCACCCCCGACGCGATCAGGTGCGCCCGCAGCGCACCCACG
>DATAKA010000036.1:0-28232 GCA_036261855.1 Phycisphaerales bacterium
CCTGGGCACCAACGACAACTCCTTCCCCGGCGGCAGCGTCGGGTCGGACAACATGACCAAGATCGCCGAAACCGAGTACGACGGCGGCAGTGTGGGCAACTCACACGCCACCACCCGCACCGCCTTTGTGGAGAACTCCACCACCGACCGGCGCGACACGACCTACGCCTACGACTACCGGGGCCGGGCCATCCTGGTCACCAACGCCCAGGCCCCGCACAGCCTCATGAAGTACGACAACCGGGGCCGGACCACGACCGTCGCCCAATACTCCTCCGCCAGCGGCCTCTCGGCTTCCAGCGACCCCACCAGCGTCTCCACCAACCGCGTCGCCCGCGGCGACACCGCCTTCGACGCCCGCGGCCGCGTCTACAAGACGACCCGCCACGAGATCAACCAGTCCACGGGCGCCAGCAGCAGCACGCTGGACAGCAAGACCTGGTACGACGCCGTGGGCCGCACGCTCAAGGTGCAGGGGACGGCCCTCGCGAAGACCGAGTACGACCGGATCGGCCGCACCCGCCGGAGCTTCACCCTAGGGAAGACCGACGACAGCGGGTATTCCGATGTCGATGATGTCTCCGGCGACACGGTGATGGAAGAGCAGCACACCACCTACGACAACCTGACGGGCAACGTCCTCTGCCGCGCCACCATCTGGCGCCACCCCAACGAGTCCACGTCCACCTACGGCTCCCTCTACACCGGCACGCCCGGCACCAGCTACGCCTACGGCGACGTGGACGGCCGTATCAGCATCACCGCCATGTACTACGACAGCATCGACCGCAGGATCGATACGGTCGATTACGGCACCGCCGGCCTAACCGCATCAGGCGGCTCTTGGTCTAGGCCCGGCTCCGCAGGCACCCGATCGGCAATTGCACTTCGCACAACCTATGACTACACTGCCGATGGCCTCGTCCAAGACGTCATTGACCCTAAAGGCGTGCGGTACCACGTGGAGTACGACGCCGCACGCAACAGAATCGTCACCATCCTCAACTTCGTCAACGGCACGCCATCCGCGGACACCGCCGATGACGACCAGACCATCCGCTACGGCTACACCAACGGCCTCATGACCACCATGACGGCGGACCTCTCGACCGACCAGGTGACGACGTATACCTACGGCGTCACCCGCGGCAGCCTGCCGGCGTCCAAGGTGGCCAGCAACCGCCTCCTGCAGAAAGTGGCCTACCCGGACTCCGCGAGCGGCAGCGATGTGGTCTCCTACGCCTACAACGCCCAGGGGCAGCAGTACTGGGTCAAGGACCAAGCGGGCAACGAGATCACCTCGTACTTCGACACCGCGGGCCGTGAGACCAGCCGCCGGGCCAATGCCATCAACGGCAGCTTCGATGACTACGTGCAGCGCATCGACACCGCGTACCTGTCACGCGGCCTCGTGGACACCGTCACGCAGTACGACGACATCAGCGCCACCACTGCGCGGGACCAAGTCCAGTACGCCTACGACGGCTGGGGGAACCTCACGAGCTTCACGCAGGACCCGGATTCCATCATCGGGGCCTCAGGCCAGGCCAGCAGCGCAGTCAGCTACACATGGTCCGCCAGCACGCCCAGTGATGGTGTGAACACCCTCCGGATGACGACCCAGGTGCTCCCGGGGAGCTTCACGGTCACCCACAACTACGGGAGCGGCGGGTCGCTGAGCGATAAGCTCTCGCGGTTGACCACCCTGACGAATTCGTCGGTGACATTGGCGACGTACACCTACGCCGGCGTCGGGAATGTCGCCCACACGGTCTACGACGAGCCGGGCGTGGAGACGGGCATCTTCGATTCGTCGGCGACGACATACCCCGACTGGGACAACTTCAACCGCATCAAGCAGAACGACTGGTTCCGCGTGGGCGTGACCGACAGCAACAGCGCGTACTTCGACGCCCGCATCTCCTACGACGAGAACTCCAACATCACGCGCGTGCAGGAGCCCCTGTACGTGATGAACACCACCTCGAAGAACGTCTTCGATGTGGCCTACACCAACGACAACCTGAACCGCCTGACGACGGCGGACCAGGGCCACTGGAACGGCAGCAGCATCACGGACAAGACCAACCGGGAACTCTGGACCCTGACCCAGACCGGCAACTGGTCGAGTTACATCCAGGACACCAACGCCGATGCCTCCGTGAACGCGGCGGTACCGACGGACAGCAACGACAACTTCCTGGACATCAGCGACGCCCGCACCTTCAACGCCGCCAACGAGTACACGGGGTCCACCCGGTTCATCGGGACCGGCAGCGGGTCCACCTCCGACGACCCCGACCTGACGGCCCCCTACGACGCTGTGGGCAACATGGTGGACGACGGCGCCAGTTACCTGTACACCTACGACGTGTTCGGCCGCCTCGTGCTGGTCACAGACCGCGCCAGCCCGACGCCCAACACCATCGCCGAGTACCGTTACAACGGTCTGGGCTACCGAATCGGCTGGCACTACGACGCCGACACGGACAGCGACGTGGATGGGTCCGACCCCTGGTACTACCTGACGTACAACGAACGCTGGCAGGAGGTGGCGACCACCCGCGCGGGCGACAGCAACCCCAAGCAGCGCGTGGTCCACAACCGCGCCGGGCTTGCGGGCCGTGGGGGTTCCTCGTATATTGACAGTGTGATCTTGACGGACACCGATTCCGGGGGATGGACCAGCGCGGCGGGCGGCACGCTCTCCGTGCGCAAGTACCTCCTCCAGAACTGGCGTGCGGACGTGGTGGCGACGACAATCGACAACGGCGACCCCTATGAGTACGTGCGGTACAGCCCCTATGGCGTACCTACGTCCTACCCCGCTGCGGACGCCAACCGCGACGGCACGACAAACGCCACCGACACGACGGACATGCTGACGGTACTCAGCGGCGGCGGCGCCGCGGTGGTCTGCCACATCGACCTCAACAAGGACGGCCTCTACCCCGATACCGCCGACATCGACTACTGCAACGATGAGGCGGCGCTCACAAGCAAGCGCGGCGGGTACAACAAGGTGGGGACAGGGTCAGCCGGCCCCTCGCTCCGCTTCGCGTACGCGGGCTACGCCTGGGATCCGTCCATCAAGCAGTGTCATGTTCGTCACCGCGTTTACGGCCCTGAATCTGGAAAGTGGCTCACTAGGGACCCAGCAGGCTACATCGATGGGCCATCGCTGACGCGTTACGGACATTCCTCGCCTGTAAACTACGTTGACCCCACCGGTTTAACAAATTGGCACTGCACGAAACAATGTCCAGCCCCAACGGGCATGGAAGACTGGGTACTCAACCCCGAGTTCAACACAACTACGCGAATATGGGAGTCGCCAGTTATTCACGTTGCAAGCTCGCGACGATCATATTCAGTTACGCGAGCCGAGACTATTGACTGGAACATGCTCGCTGCACTTGAACTGAACGTCACTATGGGCTACGACAGCGTACTACTGCAGACCGTTACACGAGGTACATGGTTGACTATTCGTCGCACGTACGACACTGGATCAGAACTAGATACATTGCCACAGATCTCCGCCGTAAGGGCGTCAACAAGTTCGCCAGTAGGCGGCTATCGGTTTTCATGCAGGTGGGAAAACGACTTTCCAACAATCGTAACGCGCATGACTGGCAACATGGGTGGAGACAAGGCTGAACTAGGGAAGGGCGGCGGCTGGAGTTCTGGCATTGCAACTGACTTGAATCTCTTGCCGCCGCATCCTCCAGTGCCAGGAATCACCAGTACCACAGTTTATCCACTTGCGCGAGGTGGCATTGAAGCAAAGAAGGCAACTTTTTCTGGATCGGTGCAGTTAAGTGCGTATTTTGTAGGCTTTTCGGCGAACTTCAGCGTTTACACTCCTTCAGATATTGGCGACGATTCAACTACTATGATTCAGCCGATTGATTATTCTTGCATTTGTTGTGCCGGCCGATGGGGCAATGGGCCGATCGAGTATTCCGGCTTAGCCGCCTGTACGCTGGGCGGTTCTGGCTGTGCCACCCGTGAATAGGCAAACGATCCAACTGAGTATTATCGCGATAGGACTGCTTCTATGCGCGGCAAGTGTACGGCGCTGTGTGTTGCACCACATTGTGGCAACACGAGATGTTATTATTGGGCATCAAATTGATACGTATTTTGGAGTGTTCTCCACACACTCTGTCGGCACATATCGTTTATGTCAGGCATCGGAAGTTGTTGGACTAAACCAGTTTTCCTGTGATGGTGAGTGTGTTGGAGTGCTGCACATTTCCACTTCATTTACTGATGATTTGCCTGAAAATCGCTGGCTGTGGCGAATACTGCTAGGCTCACAGTATCTGGGATGCACTGAGTACTTAACTGTTGATGGCAATCTCGCAGGGGACATCGTCAAGGCCTCCGACACGCTACCCTTGGACTCGAAGCTGCGCTGGATCGTCACTGCAGAAACCAATGCTAGGACATTCGACGGTGAACGAGCACGCCAGCTGATTCGTGGGAGGCAATGGGCTGTTCGGCACAAGTATGTATCACCACTTGCCATTACGTTGGCCGTGACTGGGCAAGTCGTGTTAACATTGCTTGCTGGAGGTGCGTTAGTGCTCGCTTATCGATGCGTTGTGAGGCACAACCGGGGTGTTCGAGGCGAATGCCTGCAATGCGGGTACCCGCTTCAACTCAGTACGGACCGATGCTCCGAGTGTGGAGAGATTCAACGCGGAACATCGTAAGTGTTTGTTGCGCGTCATGGTCAACAATTCTGTCGCACGCAGACTGCCGTGTTTTCAGGTTTGATTTCCCTTCAAGCCGCCATCCTCGTGTAGTGCTTGATGACACCTCCAAGCCGTTCTTTGCACCGCACCCGACCGACGGCGTTCGGCCTGTCCTGGACGAGTCTCAACTTCGATGGCGCGTCCGCCTGCTCCGGCACCATGAACCCAATCCCTGAGTGCGGCCTCTCGGTGTTGTAGTGGTCGAGGTACTCGGCGACGAGGTAGTCCAGGTGCCCGGTGCCCAGCACGAGGAACTTGTCCAGACACTCGACCTGCAGCGTCTGCTGCATGCGCTCGGCGTAGGCGTTGAGGTTGGGCGAGTGGATCTGGGTCCGGTGGCCGATGATCCGATTCGCATGCAGGGCCGCTGGGAACGGCCTGCAGAACTTCCCGTCTCGGTCGTGCACCAGCCGCAGCGTCTCCTGCCCCGTCGCGGCCCGTGCCTTCCGGGCGAACACCGCGTAGGACACGAGGTCCAATCGCCGACGTTTTAGAGCATCAGGCACCCCACGCTTCAGCACCCTCATCCCACTTCACCGCACGGCAAACTCATCACCGCCACGCGAACACGCCGATACTCCCCTCCGGCGGAGAGCACGGCCGGAGGCCGCCATGCCCCGTTTTCGCCCCGTTCGAACCGTTCCGCCCACGTGCGACCAGCCGTCAACAGCGGGCGACGTTTTCCCCTCAACGACCTTTCTGGGCTGTTCACCGGCCTCCTCTACGGCAGCGTCCGCGCTTCCCCTTCCCCCCGCTGCGGGCACCAAGCGGCAACGCCGTGGCGCGCGACTGGCCTTAGCACCGGGCATGGATGCCGCACCAACTCGCGCCGCGTGCTACCTGCGGATGTCCACCGACCATCAGCGGGTTTCCATCCCCATGCAGCGGGAGGCCCTGGCGGCGTACGCGGCGCAGCACGGGCTCACGATCGTCCGTGAGTACTGCGACGAGGGGCGCAGCGGCCTCAGTCTCGCCGGTCGCGACCAGCTCAAGGCACTCCTCGCCGATGTCCTGGAGCACCGGGCCGACTACAGCACCATCCTCGTGTACGACGTGAGCCGCTGGGGAAGGTTCCAGGACACCGACCAGGCGGCCTATTACGAGTTCGTCTGCCGCCACGCGGGCGTGCGCGTCGTGTACTGCAAGGAGCCCTTCCCGAGTGACGCCAGCCCCCTGTCGGCGGTCGTCAAGAGCATCAAGCGGATCATGGCGGGCGAGTACAGCCGGGAACTCTCCGAGAAGGTCTACGCCGCCAAGGCACAGGTAGTGCGAAGCGGGTTCTTCCCGGGTGCCAGCGCGCCGCTAGGCATGCGCCGGAAGGTCGTGCCGCGGGACGGGGGGCCGGGCATCATCCTTCAGCACGGGGAGTGGAAGTGGCGCCAGGACGACCGCATCACGCTGGTCCCCGGTCCGCCGGACGAAATCAAGTGGGTGCGGTGGATCTTCCGCGCCGCCGCCAGTGGGGCGTGGTGGCCCCACAGCATCGCGCGCCACCTCAACGACCAGGGCGTACGGAACGTCGGCGGGACGACATGGAAGGAATGCAGCATCCGGAGCATGCTCCACAACGAGAAGTACATCGGCAACCTGGTGTACGGGCAGACCGCGCAGAAGCTCAAGGGGCCGCGCGTCTGGCTGCCTGAGGACAAGTGGCTGAGGGCCGACGGCATCTTCACACCCATCATCTCGCGCCGGCTGTTCGACCAGGCCCAGGCCGCGCTCGCGCGAAGGAGCCAAGGGGTCTCGGAAGAAGAAGGCCTTGAAATGCTGCGGCAGTTGTACAGGAAGCACGGAAGACTCAGCCTGGCACTCGTCGATTCCGCTCAAGACTTGCCCGGCTCGACCTGGTACCGCCGTCGGTTCGGAAACCTGCGGGACGCGTTCCAACGGGTGGGGTTCACGCCAAACCGCCGCTTCGGAGCGCGCGAGACATTCGGCGCTCGGCTCCGGCTGATCGAGGGAATGCGGGAGGGTCTAGCCGAGCGCCTGCGCTGCAAGGGCGCACGGGTCGAGCCGCTGAGCCGTGTACTGATGAGCGTGAACGGCGTGACGGTGGGGACCAAGATGGCGTTCTGCAGGGACACAATCGCCGGGCCGCAGTGGGTGATACAGATGACCAGGCCGCCCCGCCCCCGCTGGCTGCTCGCAGTCCGACTGGACAAAGAAGCAAAGGTGATGGACTACTGGGTGACCGAGGGCGACAGGTGCCATGTCCAGTTGGCCGCGCCGTTGAGACGGCCGCGGCGGGAGTTCCGATCTGCCAGCCTTGACGAGGCCCTCCACGCGCTGCTGCAAGTCTGCCAGGGGGAACCCGCGATGAGCGGCACGGGCCTTGTGACCCAGGCCGCCGCACAGACGGCCCGGGCGCGGCGCGTGCCGAACATGACGCTCCTGCTGGAGGCGATGACGCGAGTTCTCCGCGGCAAAACGATGCGTGCCTTGCAGATTACCGAGGAACTTGTCAAGGAGGGCTTCGCCTGCCGCTCGTACCGACTCAACCGCATGGTCGCGTTCGTCGCCTGCACCAATGCCGACAAGTTCCGGCGAATCGGGGGATGCTGGTACGCGCTGACCGAGGCGGCGGAGAAGCCCAAACGCCAGAGGCGTGTGCGATTGACATAGGCGGATCACTGAGATCAACTTGGAAACACCGCGAGAGAGAACTGTAGATCGCACGGGGTTGTTCAACGCTCCTACTCCACCAGTCCTGATCGAGTGCCGACACGCACGATCCACGTGGTGTTCTCACGCCTCTTCGCTAGACGCGGTCCTCTTGGCTTGGTGCGTGATTGTGACGCCCAATCTCTCCCACACTTATTCGCGCCCGAACATGGGCTTCAGCAACGCCGTCGCATCCTCGCGCTCGTCGAGTTTTTCGTGTATCTCCGCTCGCGTGTACGTCACCCACTCGGCCGCCAGATCTCTCGCACGCTTGAAGGCTGAATCCTGGGACTCCACGCCGACCGACAGGTTGCAGGTCTGGTTGTAGAGTCCTACCAGTGACTCCGCGGAGGCCACCTCATCCTTGAGCCATGCTTCTGTTTCCTCGAAAAGAATGGACCGACCTCCGAAGTACTCTCGCTCGATCAGCCGTACCGCGTCCTGGAGACCCCGCACCCGGAAAAGGAACTTCTCCGCCTCCTGGAGCGGGTCGGGCAATTGTTCAAGCCATTCGGACTTGGACTGCGCGGTGAGGAACAGCACCATCGTCAGCGCGTGAACGAGCCGTCTTTGCAGTCCAATCGCCTCCCTGTCATGCTCCAAGTCCAGGAGGCAGCGGCCGGCGAGGGCGAGCAGGAACCACGCCTCGCGAAGCCCTTCGCGCTGCAGCCTGTGGAGCGCCTCCGGCTTCGCGCCCTTGTGCTTCAACCTGACAGACTCGCGCACCTGACCCGCCCAGTCGTCACTCGTGGACGCACGACCGTCCATCATCGCCACGAGGCACTCTCTCGGGGTGGGGAACTTCCGCCAGTTCTCGATTTCGAGCAGAGCAATCTGCCGTGGTGACAGTGCCGTCTCGACCGCCCTGAGCTTTGACGCACCCTTCATGGCGCTTCCTCCGTGGGCCTGTCACCTCCCGGCAGGTCGTGGTGAAAACTCGAGGCCGAGACGAGGCAACCAGCACGCACCGCGCCTTCGAGTGCGGCGAGCCGTTCCTCCAGTTCCCCGACTTCCAATGCCCGCACGAGCACGCTGGCGAGGTACCCGACCGTGTTGGCGATCCTGGGGTCAACCCTGCCCGTCCGCACATCGTGGATTGTCTCGGACAGCAGGCCGCACACATCCCGGGCTGAGCGCACGGGAAAGGCCGGAGTCTCCGCCGGCAGTGACACCCGCGGCTGGCTCCGCTGCCTCCCACCGCGCTTTCTCCCGGCCTCCCGCACCCCCTGGCACTCGGGATCGTGGAACGCACACCAAGCCCGCCCGCGACGTGGGGCTGCGCTGCAAGGGCTGCCATCGGTTGTGGTGCCCCGGCAATGGGCCGCCGGACCCGCCGGGTCCGAGGTGTCACCTTCCTTGCTAGCAAGGGGGGTAGGGGGGCGGGTCGTCACTGAGTGGTTCCTAGTCATGCCCCACCCCCGACGCTCCGCACCATCGCCATGACCGCCGCGCGAATCGGGATGGGCAGCGTGCCCCATGCCGCGACCACCGCCATTAGGTCGGGGTCAGGAGGTGCTGACCCTTGCGACTCAGAATCGGCCCCAGTGTTGCCGGATTTGCTGCCGCCTGAGTTCAGATTTAACGCTTTGTGCCTAGAAAGTGGAGGATCTTCGAGTCCTGTTGCGCCCACTTTCCTCTTCTTTCGTCGTGGCGACCCGGGACCGTTGGTCCAGGGGAGTGGTGGCACAGGGCTGCCTGGTACGCAATACCCTCGCCCCGATTCCGAAGGAGTCTGCGTCCGTTTGTCAGGGGGTGATGCCTCGGCGGTCGAGTGTGCCGGCCCCATGGGTCCCGCTTGGTTGGACGGATGACGGATGTTGGCCGCGGATTGGAGTGATTCATGGCATCCACACCAGACATCATCGACCACGAGATCATCGGCGAGGACCTTCAGGGCGTTGTCATCACACTCGATCCCGGCGAGGCGGTCGTGGCCGAGGCGGGCGCGATGATGTTCATGGACGACGGCGTCGATATGGCGACGCAGCTTTCCATGAGCGAGGGCAAGGGCCTCTTCGGCAAGCTCTTCGAGGCGGGCAAGCGTGCCGTGATGGGTGAGTCGTTCTTCATCACGTACTTTGCCAACAACGCGCATGATCGGCGCAAAGTGGCGTTCGCGGCTCCGTACCCCGGGCGGGTGCTGCCCGTGGAACTTGGTGACTACAACGGCACGCTCATCGCTCAGAAGGATTGCTTCCTGTGCGGGGCGCGCGGCGTGACGGTGGACATCGCGTTCCAGAAGCGCATCGGCGTCGGCCTCTTCGGCGGCGAAGGCTTCATCATGCAGCGCATCGCGAGCCCGGCAGGGCGCGGGCAGGCGTTCCTCCACGCGGGTGGCACGCTTATCCAGCGTGTCCTCAAGCCCGGCGAACGCTTGAAGGTCGACACCGGCTGCATCGTGGCATTCACACAGGGTGTGGACTACGACATCCAGACCGTGCCGGGAATCAAGAACAAGCTGTTCGGCGGCGAGGGGCTCTTCTTCGCGGTGCTCACGGGCCCCGGCACGGTGTGGCTCCAGACGATGCCGTTCTCGCGCCTTTGCGACCGGATTTTCGCCGCGGCTCCCAGCCACGGCGGCAGCGCCCAGGGTGAGGGGTCCGTCCTTGGGGGCCTGGGCCGCATCCTTGATGGTGATTGAACGGGCATCCGCGCCGATAACAGGCTCAGTTGCCGGCAACGGCACCCGCGCGCGACTTCGAGGGTTCAGGAGTGCCCCGGGACGGCACCTGACGTGTCAGGCTTTGTCCGCGAAGACGTGCAGGCGGTGACCCTTGGGCTTGAGCCCCCGCGCCTTGCACGCTCGCTCGACCATCGCGGCGAGTTCAGGCAGGTCCAGCGGGATCATCTCCCGCGTATCCGTGCGGATAATCATGTCGCTCGGCCTGCGCCCATACACCAGGTGGTACACGCCCTGCTCATTGTCCAGAGGGAGCCGCTGCACAATGCCCGCGTCGAGCAGCAGTTTGATGGTGCGATACACCGTTGCCTTGCTGATGCGGAGCCGCTGGCCACCCGGGGGGATGCGCACGTCCCGCACTGCTTCCACGATCTGCTCTGCCTGGAACGGGCCATCGCACCGGATGATGGTGTCCAGCACATGGGCGCGCTCCGGCGTGTACTTCAGACCTTCACTCTTGAGCGTTCGCCGGAAGACCGCGCACAACGGCTCAAGCACCTCAAGGGGGACATCATCCCCGGCCGTTGTGCCGGGGGGCACTGGAATTGTGCGATCCAAGGGCTGCATTGCCATGAATCCTAGCGGACTACGCCGATAATGCCGCATGCACACCGCGGACACCTCTGCGCCGTCTCCCGGCCGCTTCTTCATCCCGAAGTTCCCGGCCGCGTTTGTGGGGTTCACTCTCCTCAGCGCGGTGGTGTGGACGGGCGTGGCATCGGGCAATCCGCTGGGCGGCGTGCTCGCGCTGGTGTTCAAGCTTGTGACGAGTGCGTGGATGCCGCTGCTGTACCTCATCGCATGCATGGGCGTCGGTGTGGCCATCCTCCGGCGGCTGGCACCCACGGTTGCCTCGCGGGCAGTTGCCGTGTGCGTCGGTCTCGCGGCGATGCTCACGTTGACGCACCTCCTGGGGTGGGCAGGGCTCCTCGGCGGGGCAAAGGGCAGCTTCGTCGCCTGGGTGCCGGTGCTGGCCGGGGCCGCCCTGGCGTGGAAGCCGGCGTCCCGCTGGTGGGAGGAGGCAAAGACGGCCCCTTCGCCCAGCCGCTGGTGGTTCGTCGTGGCGCCTGCGTTCGGCCTCATGCTCGCCGCGGCGTGCTCGACACCCGGCTGGCTGTGGTCCAGCGAGTTCGGTGGCTTTGATGCGTTGTCGTATCACCTGCAGTTGCCGCAGGAGTGGATCGCCGCGGGTCGAATCACCCCGGTGCGGCACAATGTGTACTCCTTCCTGCCGTCCTATGTCGAGGCGGCGTTCCTGCACTGCTCCATGCTGTCCTTCCCGCCGCTGGAAGGCACCGAAACCAACTGGAGCTTTGGGCTGCTGGCACGCGAGGGGCAGGGCCTCATCGCCGCTCAACTGCTGCACGCGTTCATCGCCATGCTCGCTGCGATCGCGGTCGGTCGGGCAGCTTCCGGCGTGGTGGATCGCATCCTGTTGGCGGGCGGGCTCCGCAGCGACAACCCGCGTCTTGCCGCGAGCGTTGCGGGCGCGATCGCTGCCGGGCTCTCTGCCTGGACGCCGTGGAGCGTCGTCGTCGGCTCGCTCGCGTACAACGAAATGGTCGTACTGCTCATGGCGGCAGGGATCATGATTGCGTTGACCGTGGAATCCACGCCGATGACCCGCTGGCTGCTGGTCGCCGTGCTTGTGGGTGCGGCGTGCGGCGCGAAGCTGACAGCGATCTTGTTCCTTGGCGTGCCCGCGGCGGTGGCGTTGATCGCCGTGACCCCAAGGCGTGAGATGGTGAAGCCGGCGATCGTTGCGACTGTTGTCGGCGCACTGATGCTCGCACCATGGATGGCACGCAATGCTCTGGATACCGGCAATCCCGTCTTTCCCTTCGCCGCCGGCGTGTTCAAGAGTGCTTCGGGCGGCACCGGTCACTGGACGCCAGATCAGGTCGAGAGGTTCTCGTCGTCCCATCGGTTCGATGGCTCCCTCACCGACCGCCTGCGTTTTTCGGTTCTGGCAACGCCCGACCCCGGCAATCCTCAGAACACTGTCCACCGAGGGCTCATGCACCCGCAGTGGGGGTGGATCTTCGCCATGTTCGCCTTGGCCATCTTCGGGCTCCTGCCCCGCTGGAACGCGATGTCGCGTTTCGGGCGGGCCTCGGTGCTTCTGCTGGTCGGCGCGGTCCTGATCCAGTTCTGTCTCTGGCTCTTCGCCACGCACATCCAGTCCAGGTTTCTGCTGCCGCTGCTCCCGTGTGTCGCCGCGGTGATCGCCGTGTGCGTCGGGTTGGTGGACGCCCACAACCTTCGTTCCGGCGCAGTGGTCGTCCTCGTCGGTACTCAGGCGTTCACCATGTACAACGTCCTCGCAAAGGAGCACAGCACGGGTAAGGGCGGGGCGATCCCGCTCGGTGCTATTCCCGCCGGCGCAACATCGTTCACCGGCGAGATGTACGCCCGTGGCACACCAGTGGTCGAAGCGATGCTCTCCCCGGAGCAATGGCTCAATGTTTCTCTCAGGGGCGGCACGCGCATCCTGCTCGTGGGAGACAGCGCGCCGCTCTACTACCGCCACCCTCTCTCCTACAGCACCACGTGGGACGAGAACCCGCTCGCGCGCATTCTGACCGAAACGAAGGGTGACCCGGACGCAACTTCCGCGGCTGTCCGCAAAGAGGGGTATGAGTTTGTGCTTGTGAACGTCGCGGAACTGACCCGCTACGAGCGGTCCGGCTTCCTGGACCCCAGGCTCAGTGTGGTGAGCCTCAAGCCGTGGATGGAGCAGTCCGTTGCTGCCGCGCACGTGTGGGACGGCGGGGCTCGCCTGCTGCTCCGACCGCTGCTCGTCGAAGAGCGCGACGCCATCCGCGCGCGCCAGCGCGAAGCTCCGCAGCCCCCCGCGCCGGCGGGCGGACCAACCCCGCCGCCCGGATAAACTCACGCTCACCCGCAGGGGGCGGGCAACAGAAAGGTGTTCAAGAATGGCACGCAGTGCAGTACGGTTTGGTGTCGCGGCGGTCGTTGCAGGCTCAGTCCTCTTTGCCGCGGCCGGCATGCAGAATGGCTCACCCCGTCAGGACGGCGGCAAGCCGGATCAGAAACCCGAGCAGAAGCAGGAGCAGCGCCAGGAAGGCCAGCGTCCGGGCGGCGGGCGCCAGGGCGGGCCCGGCATGACCGCGAGCGTCGAGGGCGGCATGAAGGGCATGAACCGCGCCCTGCGCACCCTCAAGGGGCAGATCACCGATGCCTCAAAGCGTGAAGACAACCTCCTGCTCATCAACCAGATGCAGGTCGCCTGCGTCTCCGCCAAGGGCGGGAAGCTCGATGAAGTCCTCAAGGACCTCAAGCCCGAGGAAGCCGCGGCGAAGGCCAAGGAATTCCGGGCCGATATGATCTCCCTCATGCGCACCCTGCTGGAAGTCGAGGAGAACATCCTCAACGAGAAGTTCGACGAGGCCCAGAAGGCCCTCGACAAGGCGCAGGCCGCCCGTGACCACGGCCACAAGGAGTTCGGCGTCAAGGACGACTGAACACCCCTCAGGCACGACAGCAGCCCTCACCGCACGCCGCATGGCGTGCGGTTTTCATTCCTTCGCCGCCCACGCGAACGAAACGGGGCTGCGGAACCCGTCGCGGTCGTACGCACGCACCCCGAAGAACACGTTGTCCTTGCTCAGCCCCACGCGCAGCTCGCGCTTCGTGCCCGCGTCGATGACACCCGTCCAGTCCGCGTCGGTGGTGAGGCGGTAGACGACCTCGTATCCGGCGGTATCGGGCTCGGGGCTCGCGTCCCACCGCAGCAGCGTGTCGGTCGCAAGTTCCGCGGTGATGATCCTCGCGTTCTCGGGAGGGGTCGGCGCGTTGGCCATGTGGATGAGCGTGGCGAGGTTCAGCCGAGTGACATTGGCGAGGTACTCGCCGTCCACGAACGACGCCACGTCGCCGTACGGCTTGCCGTCCTTCTCGGTCACGTTTTGGTGCTGACGTGAGTAGTCCTCCGCAGGCACCGTGAACCGCACGGCGGGGAACCCGGCTTCGTTGAACGCCGAATGGTCCCCGCCACGCAGGAACCGGTCCTGCCGGAACACCAGCATCGGCTGGATCGCTGTCCGCTCACGCTTCGCCACAAACGCGACAAACCGCGCAAGCTGCCGGCTCGGGGAGTCACTCTCCGCACCCTCGGACCTGATTCTTGCCATCACATCCGCCGCGGCGTTCCGCGGCACACCCTCGGAGAACACACGCACAATGCGTTTCCCCGGGTTTTCGTGCTGGCTGTCGCTGATCACCTCGCTGAAGGGCCCATCGTTTAGCGTGTGGTCCTTGAAGAGTTCGGCGTACCCGGAGTCCGGTGCAAGCGGCGATGGGTCGCCCACGATGTCATTGCTCAGCACCTGCACAAACCTGTACCGCTGCTCGCCCGCCAGCGACTTCGCGTGCGCATGCGCTCCCACCAGGCCCTGTTCTTCGCCGGCGGTACACAGGAACACAATCGTGGATTCACACGGGTGCGCCGCAAGCACCCTCGCACACTCCAGCACCAACGCTGTGCCTGACGCATCGTCGTTCGCACCCGGTGCCGCACCGGTCGCGTCCATCGCGTCCGCGTTGCGGCTGTCGTAGTGACCCACGACGTAGTACGCCCGGTCCCTTGCCGCATCGGATGTTCCGGGCAGCACCGCCACGACGTTCACCACATGCGCCCCGTCTGGCAGACGTGCGGACTTGGGGACATCAAACGGTTCGAGGCTGGCACGCAGCCGGGGTGAGGTCGTCGCAAGTTCCGCCCGTAGCCACTCGCGGGCGGCTCCGATGCCGCGTGTGGGGCTCTTGGTGTCCGAGAGCGTGTGCCGCGTCTCGAACGTGCAGAGCTTCTCCACGCTCGCCATCAGGCGCGCGGGGGACACATCTGCCAGGCGGTCCGCCACGCCCGGCGATGGCGCCAGTTCGGGCTGACAGAGCGACACAACACACAGAGACACGGCGGCGGAGACGATGGGCATGCCCTCAGCATACCACAGGTGGGCGGTGTCGTGCTACGGGGTGACGCCGTCGACAAGTCCAACCCGCGTAATCCCCAACTCCTGGCACGCGGCGTGGATCCGCACGACGTCCTCGTACGGCACGCCCGCGTCGGGCTGGATGAGCATGACAACGTCGTCGGCCGTCCGGTCCTGCATGGCGGGTTTCAGGGCAGTGATGGCGACATCCAGCGCCACCGGGGCGTCGGCATTGAAACGCACCATGGTGGTTCCATCTTCGCGTGTCATCTTGACGCTCAGCCGCAGCGGCTGCTGGCCCGGGCGTGCCGTGCTCGCGGTGTCCGGCTTGGGCAGGTTCGTCCTGACAAACCACTCCGGGCCCAGCACCACAGCGCTTGCCATGAAGAAGATCAGGATGACCATCACGACGTCCACCATGGGCGTCATGTTGGGCCCATAGTGCATCGCGTACAACGCCTGCGCGTTGCGGCGGCGGTAGACGTGCCGGGGTGTGCTCAACGCCCACCCCCTTCGCCACGCGTGCTCACAAGCTCCAGGTTCGTGAGCCCCGCCTCACGGCACGCCTGCACGATCGGCGCGATGTCCCCGTACGACAGTGACCGGTCCGCCCGAAGCTGCACCGGCACCGGCGGCGATTCGCCCGCCGCGAGTTCGGGCAGCCGCGCGGCGAGCACGTCCTTCACCGCCGCAAGCCCGGTCGCGCGGCCGTCGATGAGGATGGACAAGCCCCCGTCCGCGTCCGCGCCTGGTGCCACCGCGATGACGACGCCGGTGTTCTGCGCGGTCTCGCCCGAGGGCGTCTGCGGCAGTTGCACGCGCCCCTGCGTCTGCGACGCCAGCCGCCCCACGATGAGGTAGAACACGATCAGCACCATCACCACGTCGATGAGCGGCGTGACGTTGATCTTGCCCGCATGGGACTCGTGTTGGAAGGGGCGGAATCGCACGGGAGTGGGGGACGGGCAGAGGGTGGAGCACAAGGAACAGGAGAAAGTCCGGGATCAGGGGAGCGGAGTTCCACCAGAACTCACAGCCTCGCCGCGACCGAAGATGCAAGCGTTGGTGGCGCCACCTGTACAGCGGAGCCAATGGGGAGCTTCTCCACGATGTCGCTCGCGACGACGATGCCCCGCGTGCACAGCCGGTCGATGCGAGCGCGGAAGATGGAATACGCAAGCAGGCACGGGATGGCCAGGCACAGGCCAAGCAGCGTGTGGAACAGCGCCTTGCTGATGCCCATGGAGAGGTCCGCGGGGCCCGCCGTGCCGCCGCTGGCGCCCAGGGACGTAAACGCCAGGATCATGCCCCACACCGTGCCGGCCAGGCCCACCAGCGGGCCAAGGTTGCCGATCACGTTCAGCATGTCGATCTTGCGGAACCACCGGGCGGATTCCTCGCTCGCCGCGAGTTCAGCGGCCTCGCGCACCGCCGTGCGGTCCCCCGCGGGCGACGCCATCGCAGCCCGCACGACGCGGGATACGAACGAATCGTCCCGCTGGGCCGCATCGCGCAGCTCGTCCACGCGACCCGCCGTGGCCATGTTCTGCATCCGGGCGCTCAGGTCCGGGGGCGCGATGTTGCTTTCCCGCACCTCCAGCGCGCACAGAAAGATCAGCGCGACGCCCGCCAGCGATCCCGCGAGCAGCAGTATCGTGAAGATGTCGAACGATTGCCGGAAGAGCGCCCAAAGGTCGCCGCTGGGCAGCGCGTTGTTGAGGCCCGAAGGGGACGCGTTCGCTTGCGCGACAAGGCTCAGAAAGTCGGTGAACACCATGCGGCGAGTTTACGCCCCGGGCCGACCGGGCCCAGTGCCCGTGAGGCCCCACCTCGCACACTCAGGCCGGCGTGACCAACGCGAGCCATTCCGCGTTCCCTTTGGCCTTGGCCCCGCCCAGGATGGGAGACTTCGTAACCCCAAGCACGCGCACTCCGAGAGGTGCCAAGCCCGCAATCGTCTCATCCGTTACCCGCTGGGCCATGTCATCGGGCAGAATCCCTTTGAGTGGAAGATTCTCTCCCCGGTCCTTGAGTTCGTAGTGCGGCTTGACGAGCGAGATCATCCGCCCGCCCGTTCTCAGCCACCTTATCGCCGCGGGCACAAGCAGCCGCTGCGGCGTCCACCCCGCATCCGCCACCACAAGGTCCACCGGCTCCGGCGCAACCGCGTGCAGGCAGTTGGTCCGCTCCATCACCCGCACCCGCGGATCGTTCCGCAGCTTCCACGCGAACTCGCCGTACGCGGTGTCCACCGCGTACACCTTTGCCGCTCCCGCCTGGAGCAGACAGTCCGTGAACCCCCCGGTGCTGCACCCAAAGTCGGCGCAGATTAGCCCCGAAACATCCATCCCGAACTCCGTCAGCGCGTGCCGCAGCTTGAGACCGCCCCGGGAAACAAAGGGTGAATCACTCATGGAGCGTCCGGGTATCACGGCAGTCACGCCTTCTTGCGTGTGCCCACGGTGCCCACCACGCCGCTGGGCGTGTTGATCTGGTACTTGATCTCCGCGATGCGCGTATCCGACAGGCCACGGTCGTCGCGGTTGATCTGCCAGAGGCTGCTGGTTGGCTCCACGCCCACGATGCAGATGCCCAGCTTGTCCGCCAGCCGGATCATCTCACTCTTCTCGAGCATGATGACATCGCTCGCGGCGAGCGCAAGGCAGCCTGCTCCGGCCGCGTGCAACGTGCGGACCGTATTGATGCCCACGGTGGGCACGTCGCTCCGGCGGTCGTGGCCGAGGCGGGCGCCCTTGCAGAGCGTCCAACCCTTGGCGCGGCACAGCCGACCGGCACGCTCGATCATGCGGTCGGTGCCCTCGACAGCCTCAACGGCGATGGTGTCCAGTTCCCGCACCGCGATCGACTGCCCGATGTCCAGCCGTAGCGCCGCCGCGAGCACGGGCCACGCGAACTCGATATCGGCCTTCTGCATTTCCGTCGGCTGACGCTTGGTCATGACGCCCAGGTCGGCCATTTCGTCCGGGATCGGCGCGGTCGAGTCGAGGAGTTGGACGCCGAAACGGTCGAGTTCCTCGGCCACGAACGCCAGGAGCGCGTGCGAACGGCGGTCCTTCCGCAGGTGCCGGTACCAGCCGATGAGCGTCCGCGCATCCGGGATGTTCTTGATGAGGCGCAGCGGATCGTGCATCAGCCGCGCTTTGTCCACCTTGCCGACCATGATCGCGTGGTGGACGCCCTGCTTGGACAGCTCGCGTCCCCACGAGCCCACGCGCAGCACGCCGACCTCGCGGAAGGTGGTGCACAGCATGGAAAAGTCGCGGTGGTACTGGTTCGAGAGCCCGAGCCCGTGCACGGGGTAGCCCGCGGCACGCAGGTTCTTCGCGATGAGCATCGGCAGCCCGCCACCGCCCGCAATCAGACCGATCGATGTTCCCACCGGCGGAAGGTCCGCCAAGATCGTGACCGGACGCACCATGGCGTGGTCGCGCGAATCCTCATGCCGGGGCGCGGGCCGCGACACAACGTGGGGAGCCGGAGGTTGGGAGCGGAGGACGCTCATGAGGGACGGCCAACAGGCATGGTGGGGGGGGACGAGCTTGAAAGTCAACACTAACTTCCGATGTGAGACGCCTTTGCCGCTCCGCGGTTGCCGCCGTTCGCAACAAAGTTGACCATAAAGAGAGGCGGCAACGCAGAACCCGCCACTGAAAGAAGAAACGAACGAGCCAACATCGGTCGGAGCCCCCCCGACTCCTGCAATCACCAGCGTAGGGTCTGCCAAACCTGGCTTCAAACCCTCTTCGCCAAATGTTTGTATTTTGTTTGGATACTCATCACGAAACCACCCGTATCACATGTGTCGATAACAGCCGCGTGAGCACCGCGAAGCCCAATCCCAACGTCGCTACGGCCACATCAACCAGCAGGCCGTTCCTGATGGTTACTTTCCACTGCCGAGGCGCATGCGCGTACCAGCGCGTCTATCGATCCCAGGACGGCACGCACTACCTCGCCCGTTGCCCGCGCTGTGGTCAGAGCCAGCGGTTTGTCGTGGGCCCCGGCGGCACAGGCTCGCGCGCATTCGTGGTGGAGTGCGGCTGAACGCACCAGGAACACGCGTGCCGTCCGTGTTCCCGCGTCCACCTTCGCTATCCTCGCTCAATGGCAGGAGCCGCATATCCAACGTGCAAGGCCACAGGGAAGTGCGCCGCAAGCGGGCGGGACCTTGTGGAGGGTGAGAAGTTCGTCGCAACGCTGGTCGAGCAGCCGGTCCCCGGCTCGAACGCCACCGTGGTGTCGCGCATCGATTATGCGCTCGAAGCGTGGTCATCGGGTGCGCGTCCCGCGCCACCCGCGATTGTCCTTGGTTCGTGGCGATCCAACTTCCACGCCAGCGAGCAGAAGAAGACGCCCCTCATGGGCGACCAGGAAATGCTGGACTTGTTCGAGGAACTCTCGCAGGCCACCGACGAACGCCAAGTCCGCTTCCGCTACCTGCTCGCCCTGCTGCTCATCCGCCGCCGGCTGCTGCGCGTGATGTCCACGAAACGCATCCCTCAGGGCACACTGCTCACCGTGCTCAGACGCGGCGAAGATGCCGGCTCCGCAACGCCGGGCCAGGTGATCGACCCGGGCCTGGACGAAGCCACCATCGCCGAGGCGATCGAACAACTGGGCCTGATCGTCGAGGGCGACGCGGCCAAGGCCTGAATCACCCGCGCACGACACCACGGAGGTCTGCACTTGCGACACGGCACGCGGTTGTTCACTCTCCTGCGATTCTCCGCGGCGTCTCTCCCGCTGCTGGGTCTGCTCGTGCTGCCCGCGTGCCAGTCCAAGCCGCGCCCCGGCACGTCCGCGGCGCGTTCAGAACTCACAACGATCGTCGAGTCGTACAACACCCGCGTGCGCGACCTCTCCCGTCTCCGCGCACCCGTCACGATGATCATCAACTCGCCCAAGGAGGGCGGCGGGCGCAGCAAAGACCAGGTCGAGGGCAACCTCCAGGTCATGCTCCCCAGCAGCGTCGCGCTCCGCATCGACAAAGTGGGCCAGGCACTCGCCTACCTGGGCAGCAACAAGCAGCAGTACTGGTGGTTCGACCTGGGGGATGAGAAACGCGCGTACGTGGGTGCGCACTCGCTCGCCTCCATGGACAAAGCCCGCCGCTTCGGGCTGCCCGTTCACCCGCTGGACCTTGTCGAACTCGCCGGCGTCACGCCCCTGCCCAACGCCAGCCTTCTCACCTTCAGCCGCGGCCCGTCGGGCGAGGACGTCGTCACCGTCCCCGGACGCTGGGCCACGCGTCGCCTCCACCTGGATCCTTCCACTCACGAGCCCGCACGCATCGAGATCATCGCCCGTGACGGCCGGGTCGCGATCGCGTCCGTGCTCTCCCGGTACCAGCCCGTCGAGGTCGATGGCAACGTCTTCTCCAAGGCCCGCATCGCCAGCACTGTCGAGATCAGCATCCTGGACGCCGACGTCCAGGCGTCGATCGCCATCGTTGAACCGCGCAACCCCGGCGACAAGCTGCGTCTCAAGGCCTTTGATCTTGAAGCAATGCTCGCCTCGTACAACATCAAGAACGTGATCGACATGGATGCGCCTGCCACCCAGCCGACGCAGGAAGGCCGCTAGCGTGCGTTTCCCTCCGCTGTGCGCAGTGCTCATGGCCGCGTGCTCATGCACGCTGCCGCTCTCTGCGCAGAACATCCTTGGTGCCGGCGCTCGGAACGCACCGGACGGCGGGCCCGAGGCGTGCGCCTGGCTGCTGGTGCGTCAGCCCACTCCCCGCGTGGATGTCGAGCGCACGGATGATGCGCAGGTGCTCCTCGTGCCACCCTTCGGTGGCGAGGGGCTCCCGCGCACTCCCGGCGTGTTCCGCGTGGTCCGCTCGCTGGAAAACTGGCCCGACGCCGTCGCGGCCGATGCAAGCCAACTCACCGTCGCGATTCCCGGCACGCGCACCGCCGTTGCGGGCATGCAGGCCCCGCCCGGGCCCACCGAAGTCCTCTCGCTGTGGGCGATCTATGACGGCGGGCGATGGAGCGCCGGTCCCGCAGGCACGCTGGACGCGTCCCCGGCCCTGCCCCCCGACCGCACCGTCCTCGCGATGACGTCCACCGGTGCCGGGCTCATTGCCGTGGTTGGGGCCGACACCATCGGCACCACCGGCGCTGCAAAGGTCATGCTCCTGAGCCTGGGCAAGTGGGTCGATGTACCGCTCCCGGAAGCCGCAGATGCGGCGCTCGCGTCCGCCACCACCGTCCGGCTCACGCCAACGCCCAGCGGCGCTGCGCTCCTCACCGCAGGCCCGACTTTGGACGACGTACGCATCTGGGTGGCCACGATCGTTCCTGGCGTCCGCACGTACCCCGAAGAGGCCGAGGACCCGGACTCTCCCGAGCCTCAGCCCAAAGTCACGCCCGCGCGGGTCACTTGGACAGACGCCCCAGGCCCGCCAACGCCCGCCGGTGCCACCGCGATCCTCGCGACCAGCGTCGATCAGCAGGTCGTGATCGGTTGGGTGCAGCCGGATCGAACGTCACTCGTCACAGCATCGCTCGTGGGGCTCGCCAAGCAAGCCCAGTGGCGGACGCTCAACACCATCCCCGCGGCGACGGGCGACACGGCGCTCCTCCCGCTCGCGAGTCATCGCCGCGTCGTGCTGGTGTGGAAGGATGCACCCGCTGATGACCCAGCACAGGGTGCGCCGCTGGGCCTCCGGTTCGCCGAAGTTTCCGCGGCGACCGGCCGCGTGCTGGCCCAGGGAGACGTCACGCTGTCCGGCCCCGCCACCCGCAGTGACTACCGCGCCATAGGCATCCTCCTCGCATGGGTGTCCGGCATCGTCGCGGTGATCGTTCTTCGTCCGCGGGACGATCGCGCCATCCTGATGCCCGACGGCCTCGCCCTTGCCGAACCCGCCCAACGCATGATCGCGGGCACCATCGACCTTGTGCTTTCCCTCGTCGCGGCTGGCTTCATCCTGGGCCGCGGGCCCATCGATGTCCTGACGGCCTCCGCCACCGGTCTGCTGACCTCCACAGACGGCCAACTCCTCCTCGCCCTCACCATGCTCATCGGCCTTGCTGCCGGCACGATCAGCGAGTGGACAACGGGCAGATCGATCGGCAAGGCCCTCTGCGGCTGCGTCGTCGCGGACCTCACCCGTCCGGTCCCCGCCGGCGCGGCCTACGAACGAGTCCCGTTCGTCCGGTGCCTTACCCGCAACATCGTCAAGTGGTGCGTCCCACCCGCCGGGCTCATCGGGGTTCTGTCGAGTGCCGCCCGCCACCGCGGGGACGAATACGCCGGCGCGGCCGTTCTCAGCGCCGCCGACGAGGACGATGACGAGGGCACGGACGAGGGCTAACCCCCGTTCCCCCCGTCCTTACGCGCAAAGTTGGCCGCAATCAGTCAACCCGATGGGTCATTTCATCCGATAACGGGATCGGCGACCACCCAGGCGTTCTGCGCAGAACTTGCACAGCACCCCGGCCGCCGATGAACGGTGCCGATGAATGGTGTCAGATATGGCCAGCACCAGCAACAACCCCGACGTCCCTGCCGCGGCCCCCGCGCCGCGGTGGCGCGATGTGTGGCAGGTGCCGCTGCTGGCCGGGTCCGTCGCGGTCCTCGCCGCCGGCGCGGTGTGGTCGTTCGCGACCAAGCCCAAGCCCGACGTGATGGGCGACTTCCGCCGGGCCGAGCAGCAAATGGAATCGCACGAGTACGCCGACGCGCTCGACACGCTGAGCACCCGCGTGCTCCCGGTCCTCGCCGAGGGCGGCCTCTCTCCCGAACTTGAAAAAGGTTTCTACCTCATGCGGGCCCGCGCCGTGTACTTGGGGCAGAAGGAAAAGGGCATCAGCCGCGAAGAGAACTTCCGCAGCGTGGTGGAGGAATACGGCCGCGCTGAGAAGCTCGGGCAGGAACTGGAAAACCAGGATCAGGCCTACCTCGCGTGGTCGCTGCTCAAGACCGACGAACTCAACAAGGCCGCGGAGCGCACGCTGGCCCTGCCGGCCGCGATGCACGACGACCGGATCGAGCTGCTCAAGGAACTTATCGAGGTCAGCCTCGAGCCAAACCGCGGCGAGAACGGCCAGGCCCGTGCTCTCGACCTCCTCACCGAACTCACCCGCGACACCGAACTCACGAACGAGGACCGCCTCTGGGCGCTCTCTCGCCAGGCCAAGCTCATGGTCGCGCAGGGCTACTACGAGGACGCGATGACGCGCATCCTCCGCACCATGCCCCGCATCAGCAGCGAGGCATCGCCGACGCTGCGGGGTGAGGTGCTGGTGACGCTCGCGCAGGCATACATCGGTCAGGGAGACCTTGAAAGCGCCATCAGCCAACTCCAGAGCGCGGTCGAAGCGGTGGGGGAGGGCAGCGAGGTTGCCGCCCAGGCCTACGCCCTCGCCGGCCAGGCGTTCCTCGAACTCGACCAGCTCGAGCCCGCCCAGGGCGCGTTCACCATGGTCCTCACGCAGTACGGCGTCACCGAGTGGCGTCAGGACGCCACGCTCGGCGCAGCCGAGGTGCAGGCCCGCATCGCACGTCGCGAGGGCGATCACGAAGCCATCGAGCCCGCGATCGAGATGTACGACCAGCTCGTGTCCGAAATCACGGGCGGCCACGACGAAGTCCACGTGAGCCCGGACCGCGTGGGCGAGAGCCTCATGGCCCGCTACCAGGAGCAGTCGCAGTCCGGCGAGCACCGCACGGCGCTGCGGTTCATTTCTCTGGCGGAGCGTCTGTACAAGGCCGACGATGCCCCCGCCGAAATGCTCCTCGGCCTCGCCGAGGTCCGCAAGAAGCTGGCGGATGAAATGCTCGAATCGCTCGGCAAGGGCGGTGCCATGAGCCTGACCCAGGCCGACCCGGCCACGCAGCGCGAAGCACGCGAACTCCTCCTCGCCGCCGGCAGCTACTACGCCGCGCACGCCGGCCGCGTGGCGGTGCTGGACACCGGCCTCTACGCCCAGAGCCTGTGGAACGCCGCGGACGCGTACGACCGCGCGGGCGACACCGAAGAGGCCGTCCGCCAGTTCCAGCAGTTCGTGGGCGACTTCCCGAGCGATACACGCCAGCCCGAGGCCAAGTACCGCCTCGGCGAAGCCTACCGCGCACGCGGCGAGTACAAGCTCGCCGTTCAGGTCTTCAGCGACCTCGTCGCCGAGGGCAGCAAGGCCGGCCCCTTCGCCGACCAGAGCTACGTCCCCCTCGCGCAGACGATGCTCTCTGACGACGACACATCCAACGACGAACAGGCCGAGGGCCTGCTGAGGGAAGTCGTCTCCGGTCGCCTCGGCGGCACCAGCAGCCCCGCGTACCGCCGCGCACTCCTGGAACTGGGCGACCTCTGCTACCGCACGCAGCGCTACGAGCAGGCGGTCGAGCGCTACGAAGAGTTCCTCGACCGCGCCAGCATCGATACCAGGAAGCAGCGGGACCGCGCGCTGGACCTCGGCGAGGCCGTCAGCGTCCCGGGCGTTCGGTTCAAGCTCGCGGATGCCTACCGACTTTCATCGCGCAACATCGAGAAGTCCCTCCGTGCCGCCATGCCGGAGACCGAGGCCCGGGACCTGCAGCGCACCAGCCGCGACCGCCTCGCCAAGGCCGCGGACAACTACGAGCAGTGTGCCGCGGAACTCGACGCCCAGTCGCACCGCACCGAGCTCGAAGACCTCTACCTCAGGAACGCACTCTTCTACGTCGCGGACTGCGCCTTCGATCTCAAGGACTTCGACACCGCCGTCCGCCGCTACGAGGCCGCCCGCGAACGCTACCCGCGCGATCCCGCGGCCCTTGTTGCGATGACCCAGGTGGTCGCGGCCTACATGGAGCAGGGCCTGGTGCAGAAGGCGGAAGTCGCCAACACCAAGGCCAAGAAGTTCTACGAATCACTCCCCGAGAGCGTGTGGGACGACCCCATGCTCCCGATGTCCCGACGCGAATGGGAACGATGGCTCGACGCTCAGGGCCGCCTCGCGACCGCCGTCGCGCAGGAGAACGAGGGCGGCTGACGCAGTGCACAAGCCCGGCAGGACGCCGGGCAGATCGAGGGCTACGGATGGCCGAGACGAAGCACAACCCCGCAGAGAAGAGCGCCGACCCCGCGCCAACTTGGGCGGGCGTTTTTGCCAGTCTCCTCGCGGAGCAGTCGGAACTGCTCACGGCGCTCGACGTCCTCAGCCGTCGTCAACGGTCCCTCATCGCCGGCGAAGCTCCCGAAGAACTCGTCGCACTCATGGACGAGCGGCAGCACATCGTGGACCGGCTCGAATCCCTCACATCTCGCCTCACCCCGATGCACACGCGATGGGCCGAGGGTTCCCGCACCATCTCCCAGGGGCAGCGGAGCGAGATCGAAACGCGTCTCAAGTCCCTCGCGTCTCTGGCGAGGGAAATCGCCGCGAGGGACGTGTCCGACCAGGAACTGATCGCACGCCGCAAGCAGGAGATCGCCCAGGAACTCGCGTCCACCAGCGGCAACCAGAAGGCGATGCACGCCTACGCCGGCTCGTCCCCCTCCGGCGGCGCGGTGTTCCAGGATCGGCAAGCGTGAGCACGATGCCATCGACCCCGCACCAACCCCCGGCCCCGCCCGCGACCCCAGCGTCCCAGACGCGGGCCGCGCTGACACCGACGGACCTTGCGGAACTCCTCTCGTCCTTCAACGAGGTGACAGCCCGCCTCCAGTCGTCGCACGAGCAGTTGCGGGGCGAGGTCGCCCGCCTCTCGGCGGACCTGCAGGACGCCAACGAGCAGTTGGAGCGCTCCCGCCGCCTCGCGGCCTTGGGTGAAATGGCCGCGGGCATCGCGCACGAGGTCCGCAACCCCCTGGGGTCCATCCGCCTCTACGCCCGCATGCTGGAGGAAGACCTCGCCGCGCACCAGGCGCAGGCCGCGCTCGCCACCAAGATCACGAGCGCCACGCGCGTCGTGGAGGCCATCGTCGGCGACGTCCTCTCCTTCGCCCGCGAGTTCCGCCTCCGCCCGCAGCCCGTCATCGCGTCCGATCTCTTTGAAAAGGCCCTCGATCTGTGCAAGCACGACGGCGTGCCCGGCTGGCGAGCGGTCGAGGTCACCTTCCCCGCGCACCAGCGCGAGGTCGAGGTCACCTGCGACCCGTCCCTCCTCCAGCAGGTGCTGGTCAACCTCGTGCGCAACGCCTTCGAGGCGATGGCCGAAGTGTCCACCGGTCCCTACCGCCTGGAACTCTCCGCGGAACGCACCCGCGTCACCGTCAAGTCCGGCGAACGCGCGCGGCGCGAGCAGGTCGTCGTGCTCCGCGTGCGGGACACCGGCCCCGGCGTCGCGCCGGAGGTGGTGGACCGCATGTTCAACCCCTTCTTCACCACACGCGGCCAGGGCACCGGCCTGGGCCTCGCCATCGTGCACCGCATCATCGACGCCCACGGCGGGCGCGTGAGCGTGCGCAACAACGCTGAATGTTCCGACACGCCCGCGGGATTCCCCCGCGGCGCGTGCGTGGAAGTCATCCTCCCGGCGCTCGGCGCGCCGCGCGAGGCGCAGAACCGTGGGGAACCGCCGGAGATCGGCGTCCCCAACCTTGCAGGGTGTCAGTCTGGAAAACCGGGCCGCACGGACGCGGCCCGCGCGGAGACCACAGCATGAAGACCGTCCTCATCGTCGATGACAAGGAAATGATGCGTGACAGCGTGGGCACGACCCTGGAGAGGGCCGGCTTCCGCGTGGTCGTCGTCGCCGACGGCGAAGCGGCCCTGCACGCCGTCGCCCAGTCCCGCCCCGACGCCGTCGTCACCGACATGCGCATGCCCGCCATGACCGGCATCGAGCTGCTCGATAAGCTCCGCGCCATCGACGACGAACTGCCCGTCATCCTCATGACGGCCTTCGGCACCATCGAGACCGCCGTCAAGGCGATGAAGATGGGTGCCTTCGACTACCTCACCAAGCCCTTCGAGGGCGACGAGCTCATCATCGCCGTCAAGCGCGCGGTCGAGCACCGCCGCCTGACCCGCGAGAACGCTGTCCTCCGCGCCAGCGCAGGCCCCGATGCTCCGCAGGTCTCCGGCAAGGCCCGCGCCATCGGCGCGCCCGCCGAACGCCGCGGCCTGGACCGCCTCGTCGGTGCCAGCAGCGTCATGAAGACCCTCCGCGAGCACATCAAGGCCGTCGCAGGGTCGCAGGGCACGGTGCTCATCACCGGCGAGAGCGGCGTCGGCAAGGAGGTCGTCGCGCGGGCCATCCACGAGACCAGCCCCCGCGGCGTCAACACCTTCCTCGCCGTCAACTGCGCCGCCCTCTCCTCCTCGCTCCTGGAGAGCGAGCTCTTCGGCCACGAGAAGGGCGCGTTCACGGGCGCGGAACGCCTCCGCAAGGGCCGCTTCGAGCTGGCCGACCAGGGCACGCTCCTCCTGGACGAAGTCAGCGAAGTTTCCCCCGCCATCCAGGCCAAGCTCCTCCGCGTCCTGCAGGAACGCTCCTTTGAGCGAGTCGGCAGCAGCCTCTCCATCGGCGTCGATGTCCGTGTCGTCGCCACCAGCAACCGCGACCTGCCCACCGCGTGCGGCAAGAACGAGTTCCGCCAGGACCTCTACTACCGGCTCAACGTCCTCCCCGTCGCCGTCCCGCCCCTGCGCCAGCGCCTCGAAGACGTGCCCGACCTCGTCACCTACTTCATCAGCGACATCTGCAGCCGCGAG
This sequence comes from Phycisphaerales bacterium, assembly GCA_036261855.1. Lineage (GTDB taxonomy): Bacteria > Planctomycetota > Phycisphaerae > Phycisphaerales > UBA1924 > BJHL01. The sequence continues at coordinate 27,728 of DATAKA010000036.1, forward strand.
GGCCGCCACGTCCCGCAGGTGGAGAGTGACGCCCTCACCCTGATGCAGGACTACTCCTGGCCCGGCAACGTCCGCGAGCTGCAGAACATCTGCGAGCGAGCCGTCGTGCTCGCCAGCCTGCACACCGGCGACGAGTCCGGCGTCATCACCCGCTCGCTCCTCGAGCCCTGGCTCACCGGCCAGCCCCGCGCCATGTCCCCTCAGAACTCGCACCCCGCCGCGGTCGAGTTCAAGCCCAGCAACGGCGTCTTCCACGCCCCCAACTACACCGACGGCATCTCAGGCGCCCTGAAGCTCCTGGAGGACATCGAGCGAGAGGCCATCATCAACGCCCTCGTCCACTACAAGGGCCACCGCCAGAAGACCGCCCAGGCCCTCGGCATCGGCGTCCGCACCCTGGGCCTCAAGCTCAAGAAGTGGAAGCAGACCGGCCTGGTCGCCGAGAGCCTCTAAGCGGCACCCCCTTTGCGGCTACTCCCCCATGCTCGGTGAACTCTCCAATTCC
>DATAKA010000027.1:0-47311 GCA_036261855.1 Phycisphaerales bacterium
GTCGTTCTCGGCGTCGACGATCTGCTGGGGCTCGAGCAGGTCTTCCTGGAGTTTCTGGGCGCGCAGACGGCGGCGGTTGCTCTCGACCTGCGCCTCGGCGATGTTGAGCTGGAAGCGGGCGAGCTCGACACTTCGGGCGGCGGAACGCGCGCTGACGATGATGTCGTCACGCTGGCGGTCGTAGTCGCGGGTCGCGCGTTCGAGGCCGATCTTCGCGGCCCGCAGGTTCAGGCGCTCGATGCGACGGTCCAGCGGCATGCTGAGCGTCGCGCCCAGCGAGTACGACACGTCCCCCTCGCTGAAGTTCACGCCGGCGTGGGTGTTGTCGGGGTCCGTCGGGATGGTGACGCGCCCGTCCACGTTCAGGTCGGGGAGCAGGTCGTCCTTGGCGTTGACGACGCCGCGGCGGGTGTCTTCCAACTGGTCCCGCGCGTTCTGCAGGTCCAGCCGCAATCGCAGCGCGGTCTCGGCGGAGGGCGCCTCGGCCACGTCGGGCTCCGGGATGTTGAGCTCCTGCTCGGTGACGTCGATCACCTCGTCCAGCGGGATGCCCAGGCGCACCTTGAACCGCTCGAGGCTGAGCAAGTAGCTCTCCCGCAGGCTCGCGAGGGACGAAATCGCGGACTTCATCTGGTTGTCGGCGATGGATGTCTGGAACGAGTCGAGTCGCCCGGCGTCCACGCGGGCCTGCGTGCCCTTGACGAACTGCTCGAGGCTCTTGATCTGCCGCTCCTGGTTTGTGATCGACTGCTTGGTCTGGATGAGCGAGAAGTAGTCGTTGGCAATGTCCACGAGGTACGTGCGGCGGAACCGCTCAAACGCCCTGGCCTGGTACACAAGGTTGCGTTCCGCCTGGATCAGGCTCTCCTGGGCGACCAGCCCCGCGCCCCGGAGCAGCGGCACATTGCCGCTCAGGACAATGGCGGAACTGGTCTCGTAGTCACCGGTCGCCTGCTCGCGGAGTTGCTCCGTGGCGTTCCACACCCAGGAGGCCTCGACGGACCCGCCGTACGGGAGCCGGCGCGTGGCGCGCAGGGTGTTGACGACGTTGAGCGCGGGGAAGAAGTCCCCGTCGTCGCCGGAGGCGGAAATCGACGCGCTGGTGTCGTTGAAGAACCGGGGCCCCCACTGGTGACGCTCGATCAGCAGGCTGATGGCGCTGAGCAGGTACTCTTCCTGGGCGGAGAGGAACTCGCGGCCGCTGCGCTGGGAGAGCCGGAACGATTCCTCCAGCGTCACCACGCGTGCGGGCACTGTCTGCGTGTTGCCGGGCTCGCCGACGTACCCGACGCCCTGCGCGCTATCGCTGGGGATGAGCACGCCGCTCATGCCCTGCGTGGTGAGGCGTTGCAAGCGTTCGGCCACATCACGGTCTTCCTGAGCCTTGATAAAGGAAAGCTCGTCCGCGCGAGGATTTGTGGTGGAGGGGCGTTTATCGGCAGTAATGTCCGATAAGTTTTGTGATTCATACCTCGAAAGATCCGCCTCTCCAACCTCTGTTCGCAGGCGATCTGAAGATTCCCGAACAAGGCGGTAGGCATCGCCCATGATGGGATCGGGCCGACTTGCGCAGCCGCCGACTGCGGTGCCGGCGAGCGTGATCAGCAGCAGTCGAGAGACGGAAGCACTTGTTGGCAATGATCTTAGAGAAGTCAGGCCGCACATCCTTTGCGTGTCGAGGTTGGCGCTCTTTGGTGACGGTGGGCCGCCACCCTCGCGGGTGATCATCCATCCGCTTTGGCCGTTCTTCTAGCCAATACACCCGGAAACGTTGCGGAAGTCGACTGACCATCCTACGGTTGCCGCCTTTCCCAAGTCGGCCTGCAAGTGGCACATAATCAGGGGATCACCCTGGGTGTCCATGTTCAGCCGATTCCAGCCCAGGAGGCCCCGAGCGCGCAATGCCCTCGGTTACCTACGACGGACGCAGCTTCATGGTCGACGGCAGGCGGGTATGGCTCGCCAGCGGTCGGATCCCTTACGCGCGCGTTCCCCGCGACTCCTGGGCCCAGCGCATCGCGATGGCCAAGTGGGCCGGCCTCAACTGCATCGAGACCCCGGTGTTCTGGAACCGGCACGAGGTGCGGGCGGGGCGGTTTGACTTTACCGGCGACAACGACCTGCGCCACTTCATCGACCTGTGCGGCAAGGCCGGGATGTACGTCATCCTGGGCCTTGGGCCGTACGTCGGGTCGGATTGGGACTTTGGCGGACTGCCCTCGTACCTGCGTGAGCCCGGCGGCCCCGCGGCGTTCCGCACAAACAACCAGCAGTTCCTTGAGGCGTCTTCGCGGTTCATCAGCGCGGTTGCGGACCAGGTCCGTGGCTGGCAGGTGACTGCGCCGGGCACGGGCGGTCCGATCATCCTGCTGCAGTGCGAGACGGAGTGGACGTGCGGGCACGAGACGCTCGCGACGCAGTACCTCGGGGAACTGACCAGGTACATCCGCGAGGCCGGGCTCTCGGTGCCGCTGGTGAACAGCAACAACCTGTGGAACAGCGTCGAGGGGCAGATCGACGCGTGGTCGGGCTCCGACGCCATGCTGGCGACGATGCGTCAACTGGCGCAGGTGCGGCCAGAGCAGCCCCGGATCGTGATCGACTTCGCGACGGGCGCTCAGGAAGTCTGGGGGCGCGAAGGCGAGGAGGCGATCAGCCCTCGCCTGCTACAGCGCAGGCTGGCGGAGACGCTGGCGGGCGGCGGGCAGTTCAATATCACGACGTTCTGCGGCGGGACGAACTTCGGGTTCTCCGGCGGCCGGACAGACGCCGGGCTGGACACCTTTGCGACGCAGAACGCCGACCACGGGTGCGCGATCCTGCAGACCGGGCAGCCCAGCGCACTCTTCAACCCTCTGCGGCGCGTGGCGCACCTGGCGACGCGGTTCGGGCGCGTGTTCGCGGCGCTCGACCCCTCGTTCCAGCCGGTGGCGGTCAAGCCGGGTGAGCAGCCGCACGCCAAGAAGGGCAAAAAGGGCTTTGCACCCGCCAACGTCTCGGTCGTTCACGCGACGGGCCAGCAGGGCGGGGTCGTCTTCCTCTTCGCGCCCGACGACGCCGAGGGCATCGAGCACGAGGCCACGCTGCTGCTGCAGGGCGGCACCGAGCTCAACGTGCCCATGGGCACGATGCCGGTGGCGTGGTGCCTGCTCGACGTGAACGTCAGCCCGCGGTGCCACCTGGACTACAGCAACCTCAGCGCGCTGGGCGCGACGGGTTCGATGCTCGTGGTCTACGGGCCTGCCGGCGCGAGGGCGCAGCTCTCGGTGAACGATTCTCCGGTCGAGGCGGGCGTGCCGAAGGACGCCAAGCCGGTTGTGCTGCTTCAGGAGGGCCTCACCATCGTCATCATCCGGAGCGAGGACGCGGACACCGCTGTCCTGATGGATGACGGCGTGCTGCTGGGTGTCGCCGGCCTGGACGCATCGGGGCAGCCGATCCCTCCCGCCGAAGGGACGAAGAACCACCTCCGCGTCACGCCCGACGGCAAGGTCAAGGCCGTCGCGTTCGAGGTTGCACGCCGGGCCGCCCGCGCCGAGAAGTTCAGCATCGGCTCGTGGCAGCACGCAGCCACCGACGATTACACGCACGGCACCAGCGCGCGATTCGCGTCGATCAACGCCATCGCGGGGCTCTCCACGCTCGGCTGCCCGGTGGGCTACGGCTGGTACCGCATCCGCACCGATGAACAGCACGCGGGCACCCACACGCTGGACTTCGGCATCGGTGGTGATCGCCTGCACGTGTTCATCGACGGCAAGTTCAGCACGATCGCGGGCGTGGGCCCCGGGGCCACGACGCAGATCGACGTCTCGCTCTCGAAGGACCCGCACACGCTGGTGATCCTGGCCGACAACCTCGGCCGGTTCGCGGGCGGCACGAACCTGGGCGACCGCAAGGGCCTCATCAACGACATCCACATTGTGAAGCCCTTCCGTGCCGGCAAGCCCGTGCGGCAGGTGGGCAACCCCGTGCCGCTGCTGGGCTTCCGCGCCCCGCTGTGGGACGTGTCGGAGAATGACACCACGGTGTCGGACCGGCTGACGTGGACGTTCAAGGGCAAGCCCAAGGGCACGGTCATGATCCGCATGGAGCAGCCACCTTCCTCGGGCCTGCTGCTGCTGAACGACAAGCCGTTCGCGTACGTGGACCGCAGCGGCCCCGCGTGCATCGTGATCCCCGAGGAGCAGATCAGCCGCGGGAGCAACGTCCTGCAACTCACGGTGGTGACGCAGGAGCAGGCTCGCGAGGAGCTCGAGGCGGCGGGCGAGAGCATGGCGCTGTTCGAGGCGGTCGGCTCGCTTGTGGACGGCGCGGAGATGGCGTTCGCGAAGTGGGAAGTGCCACCCGCCAGCGCCTTCGACGACTTCAAGGCTTCTTCGCTCAAGGGCAACTCACCGCACTGGTTCAAGGGCGCGTTCGATGTGAGCGCCACCGACGCGGGCGTGTTCTTCGAGCCCATCGGGCTGACCAAGGGCCAGTTTTACGTCAACGGCCGCCACGCCGGACGCTACTTCGTCGGCACGCGGACGGGCAAGCCCGTCCCGCCGCAGAAGCGGTACTTCGTGCCGGCGTCGTGGCTCAAGGCCGGTGTCAACGAACTGATGATCTTCGACGAGCACGGCGCGAGCCCCACGCGCGTGAAGATCACCCAGTAACGGCGACGCACCGCCCCCGCCACCGGCCACTACGATGGCGCATGAGCGTTCCATCGATTCACGCGGTTGGTGCAAAGACTTCACTGGGCGCATGGGCCGCGGGCGACATCGCGCGCCTGCAGGAGGCCATCGCGTTCGCCTCCCGGAGCCACCGCAACCAGGTCCGGCGCGACGGGCGGACGCCCTACTCCTCGCACGTGATGCGGGTGATGACGACGTGCGCGGTGGTGTTCGCGTGTCCGGACCCGGTGATTCTGGCCGCGGCGGCGCTGCACGACACCATCGAGGACACGACGACGGACTACGAGGACATCGCCGAGAAGTTCGGCAAGGACGTTGCCGATTGCGTGGCGGCGCTCACGAAGAACATGGCGATGCCCGAGGAGGCGCGGGAGCGCGAGTACGACGCGCGCCTGGCGGCCGCCCCGTGGCAGGCGCGGCTGATCAAGCTGGCCGATGTCTTTGACAACCTCTGTGATATCGAGTCGTACGCGCCGGAGAAGCGGGAGGCCAAGCGGCGCGACGCGATCGACCGGGCCAAGCGGGCCGTGGCGCTCGCGATGCCCGATGCGCACCACCCGCCCATCGCCACGGGCATCGGCGCGGTGCTCACGCTGCTGGAAGCGCAGCCCAAGATGCGTGAGTCCGGGAGCCGGCGTCACGCGGCCCGCAAGCGGACGTGACTTTCGCGTCGGCTCTTCAGTGCGGTTCTTCGGTGGCCTCGATCTCGGCGCGGATGTCGCGCCAGGCTTCGCGCCGCTCCACCGCATTCTGCACGAGTTGACGCTGGTTCTGCGCCAGGTGGTGCTCGTGCCTCAGCCGCTGCGCGAGCGGCAGCGCCGGGTCGCGGAGGGCGGCCTGCACAAGCCTGGCCTGCGCCCCCCACTTGTCGGACTGGTCGGTCTGCATCTCAAGGTTGGAGAGCATGTCGCCCTTGGCCGGGCGGAATCGGAAGGGCCGGTTGTACGTCAGCGCGGGCGAGCGCATCCGGCCCGCGGCGGTGATGAGCGGGCCGTCCGCCGCGGTGGATTCGACTTCCGTCGCGTCCACCGGGCCGCGGCCTCGGTAGATCTTGGGCACCGCGGCCTGGAGACGGAGCGCGTCATGTCGCTCCTTCGGCAGTCCGGTGGAGAGGGCCTCCTGCGCGACGGTGCCGCGGGCACGGGCCAGGCGGGTTTCCCACGCGAGGCGGAGGGACGCGTTGTCCACACGGAAGCCGTTGTTGAGGTCGGTAAATGCTCCCAGCTTGACGGTGACGTCCCGGATCTGGCCCTGCCTGGAAATCTCCATGGGGAGTTCATCGCCGGGATCAAAGGAGATGATGATGCGCCGCGCGTCCATCTGCTCGCGCACGGCGACACCCGCGATGGTGCGGATGACGTCGCCGGGCAGGAGCACGCGCGCGGCGTCGAAGCCGGGGACAGCGCCGTCGATGACGACACCTTCGCCCGTGCCCTGCGCTGAGCCAAACCGGACGCCCATCGCGGCACGCGGCTGGGCGGCGAAGATCGCGTAGCCGAGGGACGAGATGCGTTCCAACTGCTCCGCAGAGACCTCGCCGCCGGAGAGCAGTGCTTCCAGCACCTGGAGACGTGTGCCCGCCATGCGCCGGAGTTCATCGTGCGCTTCAAGCCGGTCGTAAATCGATGGGGAGTTGAGTTTGGGCAGAAGGACGCGCACCGCCTGCAGGGCCTTGGCGTCCGCGGCGGCGTCGGTCGGGGCGGATGACTTGATGGCGAAGCTCGCCGCGGCTCTGTCCTTGGCATCGGGTGGCGCAGCCGCGGCGGTGCCCGCAAGCGTCACGACCAATGTGAGAAGTACCCGTGCGGCCATGGGGGAATGGTACCACGGGCCCGGGTTGAGCGGGCACCCCCCATGCAGGGCCCGGCGATGGCCTATTCGATGTTCTGGACCTGCTCCTTGAGCCGGTCGATCGAACCCTTGATCTCAACAGTGTTCCGGGAGATGAAGGCGTCGGGACTCTTGCTGGCGATGGTGTTCGCCTCACGGAGCATTTCCTGGGCGAGGAAGTCGAGCGTCCGTCCGACGGGCTTGCCGTTGGCTCCGGTCAGGAGTTCCTCGAACTGCGTGAGGTGGGTCGAAAGGCGTTTGATCTCTTCGGCGATGTCGGTGCGTTCGGCGTAGGCGGCGATCTCTCGGATAAGGTCGCCGGGCTCCACGGAGGCCTCGGCCTCGCGCAGCAGGTTCTCGATACGGCTCTGGAGGCGCTGCTCGTAATCCGCAACGACGCCGGGGGCTCGTTCCTGGATGAGTTTCAGGCGGTCGGCGATGTAGGAAAGGTTGGAGCGGAGGTCGTCCACCAGGGCGCGGCCCTCGCGTTCACGCATCTGCGTCAACTGCTCGCAGGCCTTGTCCACCAGCGGCATGATCGCGATACGTGCGGCCTCGAACCGGGCTTCTTCGTCGCTGGGCGGCTGGAGCACGCCGGGCAGGTTGAGGAGCGCCGCGAGATCAACCTTTGCATTGCCGCCAAACTCGGGCAGCGTCCGGAGCTGCTGGATATACGAGTTGAGTGCGCCGGTGTTGATCTGGTACGCGGCCTGCGCGGAGGAATCGGTGCAGCGTGCGTTGAGCGTGATGGTGCCGCGGCTGAGGCGTTCCCGGAGTCGCGACTCGATCTCGGCCTCCAGCCCCTGCACGCTGTCGGGCAGGCGGATGGTGCTCTTGAAGTACTTGTTGTTGAGGGAGCGGATCTCGACGAAGTAGTGCGTGCCGTCGACGGTGGCCGTGGCCTCGCCGTAACCGGTCATGCTGCGGACAACGAGCGACTTGGGCACGGGGAACTCCGGGAGTGAAGGTCAGCGGCCGGGGGGCGTCGTCGGCGGTGTGGTTGGGCTCACGGGCTCCTGCGCGGGCGGCGCGACGGGTTGCGTCGCGGGCGCCTCCGTGACGGGGGCGGGGGCTGACGCCGGGGGTACCGCGGTTTCTGACGCTGGCTGGACGCCGGGTGCGCTTGCGGGCGCATCGGTGGTCGGTGTCGTGGTTGGCTGCGGAGTGGAACCGCTGGAAGGTTGGGCTCCCTCCGGCGTGGATGCCGCCGGTGCCGTGACCGCGAGCCCCGACTTGGCCGCCTTGACGCCCAAGTTCAGGACGATGGCGAACAGCAGGAAGATGCAGAAGACGATGATGGTGAGGACAGTCAGGGCGTCACCGGTCTTCGTACCGAACGCGGTCTGGCCCGAACCAGCGCCACCGCCGAAGGCGCCGGCAAGGCCGCCACCCTGGGGCTTCTGGATCAGGACGGTTAGGACCAGGAAGACGCACGCCACGATGAAGAGCACCGTGAGGACGCCCATGAGCCACGGGGCCCAGCCGGGCACCGCCGGCGCGACCGGGGCAGCTTGAAGAAGGAGGTTCGTCATGAGGGGGCGAGTTTAGGCGTGTGGCGCGGCATCGCGGGTGGTTGTTTTGGGTCGTGTTTGGGGATGCGGGCAGATTCTCAAGAAGGGGAATCCCCTTTTGTTGGAGGGGCTTTTCCCCCCACCTTTCGCTATCGTTCCTTATGGATCGAACTACGCACACGGTTGTCCTTTGTCTGGTCGGCGGCATCTTGGCTGGTTGTGATCGGGAGGACGTCCACGCGTACCGCGCGCCGGCACCCCAAGGAGGGACCGCCACGCCCGCCCCGGGCAATCCGCATGGTTCGGCCCCTGCCGCATCGCCGACCGGGTCCGCCGCGGCCAAGGTGACGTGGACGGCTCCGGAGGGCTGGGCGGAAGTGCCCACGACACAGGCGATGCGGATCGCGACGTTCAAGGCCCAGGGTGTTGAGATCGCGGTGACAGCCTTCCCGGGGGATGTGGGCGGCATGCTTGCGAACATCAACCGTTGGCGTGGCCAGATCGGCCTTGCGGCAGTGACGGATGCGGACCTCCCCGGCATCGTGGCCGAGGTGCAGCAGTCGCCATCCAAGGTCAGCATCACCTCCATGACGGGGTCGCAGGGACAACAGATGCTCGGCGCGGTGGTGGACCCCGGCGATGGTCAGACGTGGTTCGTGAAGGCGACTGCAACACCCGCCGAGATCGACGCCATCCGCGCTTCGTTCGAGGCGTTCGCGAAGTCCTTCACCATGAGCGCTGGGGTCGCGTCCAATCCTGCCCCCGCGCCCGCCCCCGCGCCGGCCGTGCTGCCGGGCATGCAGGGCATGGGAACGTCGGACGTGCCGCTGGCGAAGAACGAGGACGCGGTGATTGAACAGCGCCTGGTGACATGGAAGGCGCCCGAGCACTGGAACGCCGAAGCGAACACCGGGGGGATCATCGCGGCGGGTTTCAACGCGACGAACGCGGGGGGCAGCGCACGCGCAACAGCCACCAGCCTCTCCAACGATGGTGGCGGCACGCTGATGAACATCAACCGGTGGCGCGACCAGCTGGGGCTTTCACCGGCGGCGGACCTCGCGGGCTCCGGGGCGGTTGACATGGGCAAGGGCGCGGTGATGGTGGACCTGACGAACACGGCGGGCAGTGATCGCATGATTTCGGCGATCGTGCCGGCGAACAATGGTTCCACGTGGTTCTTCAAGCTGCGCGGCGCGCCGGCGGCTGTTGGGGCGGAGAAGGCCGCGTTTGAGTCGTTTGTGAAGGCCGTGGGCCTGGGAGAGAAGGATTGAAAGTCTTCAAGGACGCGTTCGCGACGTTGGCATCGCTCCGGCTGACGGTGGTGCTGTTCTCGCTGGCGATGGTGCTGATCTTGGCGGGCACACTCGCGCAGGTGAACGAGGGCGTATGGACGGTCGTGGACCGGTACTTCCGCTCGGTGTTCGTGATCATCCCACTGCAGTTGTTCGTGCCGGAGAAAGTCGCCCGAATCCCCGGGGTGGTGCCGTTTCCCGGCGGCCTGACGCTGGGTGTGCTGATCTTCATCAACCTGCTCGCGGCCCACTTCACGCGGTTCAAAATGAACTGGAAGCGGTCGGGCATCATCATTTCTCACCTGGGCGTGCTGCTGCTGCTGGTGGGCGAGTTTGTCACGGGCGCGATGGCGGACGAGGGCAACATGACGATCGACGAGGGTGCCTCCAGCAACTTCGTGGAGGACACCCGCACCACCGAGCTTGCGATCATTGACCGAGCGCCGGGCGGCGACGACCTGGTGGTCGTCGTGCCGCAGCGGCTCCTGGCGCACGGCGCCCATAGCGGCCAACCGGTGACACACGGGCTGCTGCCCTTTGAGGTGAAGGTCGAAGAGTGGATGCCCAACTCGCGGATCCTGGGCCCCATGCAGGCGACTGAATCGCAGCGGAAGAAGGCCGACGCCGGCGCGGGCGCTCAGATGGCCGCGGTGCCCGCGCCCATGGCGACGGGCGTGAACGGCAGCGAGGTGGACGCGCCCTCGGCGTATGTCACGTTCAGCAAGGGCGGGCAGAAGCTTGGCACGTACCTGGTGTCGCTCTACTTTGACCAGGCGCAGCCTGTGACGGTGGACGGCAAGCAGTACGACGTTGAGCTGCGGTTCAAGCGGACGTACAAGCCGTACACCGTGCACCTCATCGACTTCAAGCACGACAAGTTCGTCGGGACGAACAAGCCCCGCAACTTCTCGAGCCTGGTGCGCCTGATGGACCCGTCGCGCGGCACCGACCGTGAGGTGCTCATCTACATGAATACCCCGCTGCGGTACTCGGGTGACACGCTCTACCAGGCGGCGTTCAAGCAGGGCGATACGGGGACGATCCTGCAGGTTGTTTCCAACCCCGGCTGGCTCATTCCCTACATCTCGTGCGTCATGGTGACGGTGGGCCTGCTCATCCACTTCGGGGTGCGTCTGAGCGGTTCGATCAGGAGGAAGACGGCATGAACCTTGCGCAGCGGGCCTTCCCGTGGATCATCGGCATCCTTTCCCTGCTGTACGTCGTGGTGGTGGCTGCCCGGCCCGAGCACTCGGGCGAGCATTGGCGTGACTACGCGCGCATCCCCGTGTGCGCGGACGGGCGTGTCAAGCCGCTGGACACCTTCGCCCGCAACAGCCTGATGCAGATCAGCGGGCGGCAGAGCTTCGACGCCGACGGACACCGGGGCAGCGCGACGGAGTGGCTGGTGGAACTCATGTCCGCCCCCAGCAAGGCCAGCGTGCGCACGGTTTTCCGCATCGACCACCCGGATGTTGTCGCCATGCTTGGGCTGGGCCCGGCGACCCGCACCCGGTTCTCCTATGAAGAGATCAAGCCCAAGATCGACGAGGTCTTCCGGCAGGCGAGCCTCGCGGAGCAGACGGAGGGCAAGAAGCGCGACCCCTTCCAGCGAGAGATCGTGCAGCTCAGCAACAGGCTCTGGCTGTACCAGCAGATCGGGGCAATGCAGACGCCGCTCATGATCGCACCCCTCAAGGAGGGCGAAGAGTGGCGGGCCCTGGCGGACGTCATCCGCGAACCGCGGCTGGTGGAGCACGCGTCCGCGTCGGGCGTCATCGGGTTCCTCCAGGCGCGGGCGAGCAACGAGCCGCAGCGGGCGGACACCGAGGTGGTCGCGTACGCCGGAGTGCTTGAGGGCGCCATGCCCGGCGCCGTGCGGGCCGCCGGCCACGAGGAACTCTTCAACCGCGTGGAGCCGTTCTACCTCTCTTCCGTGCTTTACGTGCTCGCGTTCGTGCTGGCGTGCTTCACGCTGCTCGCACGCCAGACCGCCGCGGGCGGCAGGGGCGGATGGTTCATCGCCCTGAACCGGGCGACCGTGGCCGCGATGATCGTTGCGTTCCTCGTCCATACCATCGGCATCGTCGCCCGCATTTACCTTCAGGGCCGCCCGCCGGTGACGAACCTGTACTCGTCGGCGGTGTTCATCGGCTGGGCGTGCGTGCCGCTGGCGCTGGTAGGCGAGTGGTTCTACCGCTTCGGTATCGGCAATCTGGCTGCGTCGCTTGTCGGCTTCGCGACGCTGGTCGTGGCGCACAACCTCAGCAGCGGCGGCGACACCATGGAGATGATGCAGGCCGTGCTGGACAGCAACTTCTGGCTCGCGACCCACGTCGTGGTCATCACCATCGGGTATTCCGGCACGTTCCTCGCCGGGTTCCTGGCGGCTGTGTACATCATCGGCGGCGTGCTGACACCGCTGCTGCGTGGCGAGCCCATGAAGACGCTCCCGAGGATGATGTACGGGGTCATCTGCTTTGCGTGTGTCACGAGCTTCGTCGGCACCGTGCTCGGCGGCATCTGGGCCGATCAATCCTGGGGTCGTTTCTGGGGCTGGGACCCGAAGGAGAATGGTGCCGCCCTGATCGTGGTCTGGAACGTGATCATCCTGCACGCCCGCTGGGGCGGCATGGTGAAGGACCGGGGCGTGGCTGCCATGGCCGTATTCGGCAATATCGTGACGGCGTGGTCCTGGTTCGGGACCAACATGCTGGGCGTGGGACTCCACTCGTACGGGTTCATGGACTCGGCGGTGTTCTGGCTCGTGGCTTTCTGTGTGGCTCAGCTTGCGATTATGGGCATCGGCCTGGTGCCCACCACGCGTTGGAGGAGCCTGCTCCCGGCACGGCCTTCTCTGGAGACATCGACAGCCGCGAACCGCAGCGCGACGCCGGCCTGAGCCGCGCCCACGCCGTTCACACGCCGGATCACCCCATCCCCCCACTTCCCCGGTTTTGGCGTCCGGTTGCACCCATGCGGACAGTCCGGCATCGGATGGTGTCAGCCCGCGCCAGCGGGACGACTGTCCGTTGTCCGCAGGCATCAATATGATGCACTCGCGGGGGCTTCGGGCGCGGGACACAACGGGTTCTCTACGAGCAAAAGGGGCAGGGTGTGAGCCGTAAAACGGTGATGGCAGCGGTACTGGTGTTGGGCGGCATCGCCCTGGTGGCGGGCGGGCTTGGCCTGTGGAAGCTCCGCTCCATCCAGAAGGCGGCGGCTGCGCCCAAGATGCACGAATTCCCGGAGGCCGTGACATTCGCCACGGCCACGAGGGCCCGGTGGCAGTCCACCGCGGACCTCGTCGGCACGGTCATCGCCAAGCGGAGCGTGACGGTGCAGAACGAAGTCGCGGGACGCATCGAGGACGTCCAGTTCGAGTCGGGCGGCGTCGTCGAGGAAGACCAGGTGCTGCTGACCCTCGAAGCCTCGCAGGAAAGGGCCGACCTGGCCGCCGAAGAAGCGGCGGTCAAGGTCGCGGAAGCGAGCGTGAAGGTGGCGGAGTCGCGCATCGCCTGGGGCGAGGCGAACATGCGCCGCATCAGCCAGGCCGTGGAGGGCAAGGTCGCGAGCGAGTCCGAACTTGACAAGGCACGCACCGATCTGGACCAGTACCGCGCGGAACTCGACCGCTCGAAGGCGGAGGTGAAACAGGCGCAGGCACGCGCGGACCAGGTCCGGGTGATCCTGCAGAAGAAAACCATCCGTGCGCCGTTCCGGGCCCGCGCAGGACTGCGGAACGTCCACGTCGGGCAGTACCTCGCCGAGGGCGGCGATGTCGTCATGCTGCAGAGCATCGAGGACACCATCAACCTCGACTTCGCCATCCCGCAGGAGCACCTGTCACGCGCAAAGGTCGGCGAAGAAGTGACGGCGACGTCCGCCCTTCTCGGTGGTGAGCCGGTCAAGATCAAGGTGGTCGCGATCGACGCCGCGGCGAACCCCAACACCCGCAATGTGCGTGTCCGGGGCGAGATCGACAACAGGGGCGAGCGACTGCGGCCCGGGATGTCCGTCGATATCCGCGTGCCCGTGGGCGGCGAAGAGGAGTTCGTGGTCGTCCCGAGCATCGCCGTGCGGCGGGCCAGTTTCGGCGACCATGTTTTTGTCATCGCCGACAGCAAGAAGGACGGCGACCAGCCCGGCACCAAGCGGGTGACGCAGCGGTTTGTCAAACTTGGCGCGGCCCTGGGCGAAAGAACAATCGTGCTGGACGGCGTGCAACCCGGCGATGTCATCGCGGCGGACGGCTCGTTCAAGCTCCGGGACGGCGCGATGGTGATGCCCGCGCCTGCGCCCGGCGAGAAAGCACCGGAAGGCCAGACGGCCACCTCGGGCGGAACACACCCGGAAGTCGCCGGCAAGTAACCCGAACAAGCCACCCCTGCCCCTCCCTCAGGGAGGGGGGAGTCACACGCATGAAGTGGTCGTTCACGGACATGTTCATCAAGAAGCCCGTCCTGGCGGTGGTGATCAACCTGATCATCCTCGCCGTGGGCTGGCGCACGATCTCCTCGCTCCCCATCCGCCAGTACCCGCGGATGGAGAGCAGCAGCATCGTGATCACAACGGCGTACATCGGCGCGAGCGCCGAGACCGTGCGCGGCTTCATCACGACGCCCATCGAGCGTGCGGTCTCCGCGATCGACGGCATTGACTACATCGAGAGCACCAGCACCGCGGGCATCAGCACGATCACGATCCACCTGCGCCTCAACCACGACAGCAACGACGCGCTGGCGGAGGTCTCCGCACGCATCAACCAGGTGCGCAGCGACCTGCCGCAGGAGTCCGAAGCGCCGTCCATCCAGATCACCCGCACCGACAAGCCCTACGCCACGTTCTACGTCAGCTTCACCAGCGACACCATGACGCTGAACCAGCTGAACGACTACCTCGTCCGCGAGGTGCAGCCGGAGCTGCAGAGTGTCGCGGGCGTGCAGCGCTGCGGCGTCGAGGGCGCTCGCGAACTGGCGATGCGCATCTGGCTCAACCCCGAGCGGATGGACGCGCTGGACGTGAGCGCCGATGAGGTATACAGCGCCCTGTCCCGCAACAACTTCCTCGCGGCGGTGGGCCGCACCAAGTCCCGCGACGTGCAGGTGGACCTGCTGACGGACACGGACCTGCACACCCCGCAGGACTTTGAACGCCTCATCATCCGCGAGGTGGAGGGCACCATCATCCGCCTGAGCGACATCGCCCGTGTGGAGCTCTCGAGCGAGGAGCCCACGGGGCAGGCGGGATTCAACGGCACGCCTGCGATCTACCTCTCCATCTGGCCCCTGCCCCGTGCCAACGAGCTCGACGTGGCGGCGGCGCTGCGGGAGCGGATGGACGTGATCCGCCCCACCCTGCCCGGCGGTGTCCGGATGGACCTGGCGTACGACGGCACGTACTACATGGAGAACGCGATCAAGGAGATCACGCGCACGCTCGCCGAGACGATCGGCATCGTCGCGCTCGTCGTCTTCCTGTTCATGGGCAGCATCCGATCGGTGATCGTGCCCCTCGTCGCCATGCCCATCAGCCTGGTGGGCGCGTGCATCGCCGCGTACCTCATGGGCTTCTCGCTCAACCTGCTCACCATTCTCGCGATCGTGCTGTCGGTGGGTCTGGTGGTGGACGACGCCATCGTCATGGTCGAGAACGTTGAACGACACATCCGGGAGGGCAAGCCTCGCATCGAGGCCGCCCTCATCGGCGCGAGGGAGCTCTTCGCTCCCGTCGTGTCCATGACCATCACACTCGCCGCGGTCTATACGCCCATCGGCTTCCAGTCCGGTCTCACCGGCATGCTGTTCAAGGAGTTTGCGTTCACGCTCGCGGCGGCGGTCGTCGTTTCCGGCGTCGTCGCGATCACCCTCTCGCCCATCATGAGCGCGTACATGGTGCCGCAGAATGAGGGCCTCTTTGCCCGCCACATCAACCGGCAGTTTGATAGGCTCCGCCGCCTGTACGGCAGCCTGCTTAACACCACGCTCCAGCTGCGCTGGACCATGGCCCTTGCCGCGGTGCTCATCGCCGTGGGCGCAGTGCCCATGTACGCCATGAGCCGCAAGGAACTTGCTCCGACCGAGGACGAGGGCATCGTCTTCACGTTCGTGCTCACGCCGCCGGACGCAACACTCGACTACATCAACCGTTCGTTCGAGGGCATCAAGGACGCGTTCCTGGGCCTGCCCGAAGGCGAGATGTTCTTCCAAGTTGCAAACCTGGGCGCGGGCTTTGGCGGCTTCGGCGGCGTCAAGGTCAAGCAGTGGCACGAGCGGGAACGCACCACCAAGGACATGCAGGCCGAGTTGTTCCCCAAGCTCGGCATGCTCTCCGGTCCGCGTGCGGTGGCCGGCCTGCCCGCCCCACTGCCGGGCGCAGGCCAGTACGACGTGGAGCTCGTTGTCACCGCGTCCGCCGAGGCCGAGGAAATGGCCCCCATCGCCGGTCAGCTCGTCGGTGCCGCGTTCGGCAGCGGGAAGTTCCTCTTCGCCGATACCGACCTCAAGATCGACCTGCCCCAGACGCGCCTCGTCATCGACCGCGAGAAGGTCGCCGACATGGGCGTGGACCTGACCACGGTCGGCCGTGAGTTCGCCGTGCTGCTCAGCGGCGGGTACGTCAACCGGTTTAACTACGAGGGCCGCTCGTACAAGGTCATCCCGCAGGTGGACGAGCAGTTCAAGCAGTCGCCCGACCAGTTGCTCAAGCTCAAGCTCCGCACGGCCTCGGGCGGGCTGGTGCTCGCGTCGTCGGCTGTCAGCCTGAAGCAGGAAACCGCGCCGCGCAGCCTCAACCGCTTCCAGCAGCGCAACAGCTTCAAGGTCCAGGGCATCGCCGCGCCGGGCGCGACGAAGGAAGAGGCCCTCACAGCGCTCGAGACCGCGGCCAAGGGCATCCTGCCTTCGGGGTACACCATCGACTATGCCGGCGAGAGCCGCCAGATGCGTACGGAGGGCTCGAGCCTTGCCGTCACGCTCGGCTTCGCCTTGGGACTCATCTACCTCGTGCTCGCCGCCCAGTTCAGCAGCTTCCGCGACCCGCTCATCGTGCTGCTCGGATCGGTGCCCCTCGCTATCACCGGGGCCCTCGTCTTCGCGTTCATGGACTTCACGACGATCAACATCTATTCGCAGGTGGGCCTCATCACCCTGGTGGGGCTGGTCGCCAAGAACGGCATCCTGATTGTGGAGTTTGCCAACCATCTGCAGGAGCAGGGCAAGAGCAAGTCCGAGGCCGTGAAGGAAGCGGCCGTCACCCGCCTCCGCCCCATCCTCATGACGTCCGCTGCGACGGTCTTCGGGCACTTCCCGCTCGTCCTGGTCACCGGCGCAGGCGCAGAGGCCCGCAACAGCATCGGCGTCATCCTGGTGGCGGGCATGGCGATCAGCACCGCGTTCACGCTGTTTGTCGTTCCGTCCATCTACGTCCTGCTCGCCGCCAAACGCACCCCACTCCACGGGGACCCCTCGCATGTCCGCGGCATGGACGAGCCGACAGCCGCCCACGCCAATGGCGTTGCAAGCCACGGCGTCGTGCCCGCGTAAGGCCTTTGAGGATCGCACCGGGCCGGATTCCGGCTGATCCGTGCACCCAGCCGCCGGGGACTTTTTGCCGCGCCTCGGGATACGATTGGGATTCACCAACCACCCGCCCCCAGCCCGCCCGGAGGCCCCGATGGCTCACCACCAGTCCACCGACCCCAACATCTTCATCCTGCCCGACCTGGGCGAGGGTGTGCACGAGGCCGAACTCATCAAGTGGCGCGTCAAGCCCGGTGACACCATCGCCGAGCACGACATCCTGGCGGACATGGAGACGGACAAGGCCGTGGTCGAGGTGCCCAGCCCCCGAGGCGGAACCATCGCGGAATTGCACGGCAGCGAGGGTGAGATCCTCAAGGTCGGCAACCCGCTGGTGACATACGTCGGCGGCGCCAAGAGCAATATCGAGACAAAGCCGGCACCCACTGCCACCAAGCACGACGCGCAGGCCAACGGCAAGCACGAGAAGCCCGCCGCGAAGGTGCATGACGAGGTGCTCGAGCGCACGGAGGATGCGGGCACAGTGGTCGGCAACATGTCGGGCGGCGCGGCGGGCGTGACGCGCGAAGCCGGCAAGGCGCTCGCAACACCGGCCGTCCGCAGACTCGCGCGAGACCTGGGCGTGGACATCGACTGCTGCGCGGGCACGGGCATCGGCGGGCGCGTGCTGGAGAAGGACGTCCGCGCGGCCGCGGGCGGCGGCTCCTGCGGCATGGGCGCTCCGAGCATCCCACCGGTCGCGCCGCGTGCAACGCCCGCGAGCGTCGCCCCGCGTTCCACCCCCGCGGCGGCTTCCCCGGCACCCCGCGCCATTCCAGCACCAGGCGGCGACGAGATCACACGCATCCCGTTCCGCGGCGTGCGGCGCACCATTGCCACGCGCCTTCGCGAGAGCATCAACCAGGCGGTGCACTTCACCGTCATGGACGAGGCGGATGTGTCGGCGCTGGACTCCCTCCGCCGCAAGCTCGCCGGCGCGAGCGGCGAAAAGGTGTCCTTCCTGCCGTTTGTCGCCAGCGCGGTGGCCCGCGTGCTTGGGCAGGCCCAGTTCCGCCCGCTGAACGCCACGGTGGACGAGAAGCCCGGCGACGCGAACTACGACGCCAGCATCATCCAGCACCGCAGCGTCCACATGGGCATCGCCACCGACACCGAAAGCGGATTGATGGTCCCGGTGATCCGCGACTGCGACCGTCTGGGCGTGCTGGAGATCGGCCGCGCCGTGGAGCAGATCGCCAACAGCGCACGCAATCGCAGCATCCCGCGCGAGCAGCTCATGGGCAGCACGTTCACGATCACCAACGTGGGCTCCTACGCAGGGCGTTTCGCAACCCCGGTCATCAACTACCCCGAGGTCGGCATCCTCGCCGTCGGCCGCGCCCGCGAGGGTGTCGTCGTGAACAAGGGCGCGATGCGCGTGGGCCTGCTCATGCCGCTCTCGCTTGCCTGCGACCACCGCGTGGTGGACGGCGCGACCGCGGCACTTGCCTTAGCCGAGATTGTGAAACTCCTCGGCGAACCCGAGCAGCTGCTGACACCCGCACGGGGATAAGGGGTAACCCTTCGCTGTCGTGCCACCCTCAGTGCGCGGAACCACAACCGCGGCGACGGCGGCAGCGCGGCCAATCCTGTTGATTGACCTGGGCACAAGTACTTCCAATCGAGTAACTTACGCACCTGAGCGCACCGCCCTCACCTTGATTCTCGGCCCGTGCTTCCCTAGAGTCTTGGCCCGCCTCACCGCGGGAACAACTGGATTGCGGGGTAGAGCAGCCTGGTAGCTCATCGGGCTCATAACCCGAAGGTCGCTGGTTCAAATCCAGCCCCCGCTACTTTCAAGACCCAACCCGCCCTCGTGGTGGGTTGAGTCGCTTTTGGACTTGCTGTCACACGCGGACTGGCACGCCGCGCGGAGCGCTGATTGACGCTTTCAGGCCGCCGCGGCCGTCGGTTCAGAGTATCGCAGACGCACCGCATTGAACTGGTCCTGAGTCCGGTGGAATGCCGACACGACATCAGGATCAAAGTGCGTGCCGGACTCTCCCGTAATGATCGACCTTGCGACCTCGTGAGACATAGCGTCTTTGTAGACGCGTTTGGACGTCAGCGCGTCGTACACATCCGCCACGGCCGTGATGCGTCCGCTCAGGGGAATGCGGTCGCCGGAGATGCCCGCGGGGTAGCCCGTCCCGTCCCACCGCTCGTGGTGCGTCGCGGCGATATCGCGGGCCATTTCCAGGAACTTGATGCCGGGAAAGGTCTGGAGCGCAGCTTCGAGCGTCTTTGCGCCGAGTGTCGCGTGGTGCTTCATGACCTCGAACTCCTGGTCGCTCAGCCGGCCGGGCTTGAGCAGAACGCAGTCGGGGATCCCGACTTTTCCGATGTCGTGCAGGGGGCTTGTGAGGTAGATGAGCCGCACAAACTCCTCGTTTACCACACCCTTGAACTTCTCAAGCGTCGACACTTCCCTCGCCAGGATGCGGCAGTACCCGCGTACCCGCTCCAGGTGTGCGCCCGTCTCCGGGTCTCGGGATTCCGCGAGCTTCGCCATGGCGAAGATGGCCACATCCCGCGTTTCCAGCGAGATGATGCGTTCGCCCGTCCGCACGCGCGCGATCAGCTCGGCCGGATGAAACGGCTTCCCGACGAAGTCGTCCGCGCCGGCCGACAGCCCCTCGACCACCTCGCTGGACGAGTGGTGTGAAGTCACAAGAATGGCGTAGACGTACCCGGGCAGTTCATCTGCACGGATCGCACGGCAGAGGCTCGGGCCGTCAAGGCGCGGCATCTCCCAGTCCGAGACAACGAGGCGGAAACCGCCCCGGCGCACCTTGTCCAGCGCTTCCACCCCATCCCGCGCCGTCTCGACGTCGTAGCCGGCCTGGGCCAGAGTGGCCTGCAGCATGGTCAGCGACACGTCGTTGTCGTCCACGACGAGAACCTTCATTGCTGGGCTCCTCCGTGGGTACCCGCGCCCTGCAGAGTTGCCCTGGCGGAGGGCAGGTATGCGAGGCACCGTGCGACGTCCTCTCCGAGCGCGTTGAGCACTGTGATGGCCTGCTCCAACTGGCACGCCCTCGCCGTGGCTTCGAGTTCCGCGGCCCGCCGATGGACCTCGTGCGCACCGGATGCACCCGCTGCCCCTTTCATTGCGTGCGCCAGGCGCGCTAGGCCTGCGCAATCGCCGGCACGGGCGTGGCGTGCCATCTCCGGCCCGTCGTTCCTAAGCTGCTCCTCGAGCTTGCTGATGACCAGCAGCGCAATGCTGGCGCTGCCCATGCAGCGGTCCACGAGTTCGGGCACGACGAGCGGTGGCTGGGCGGTGTTTTCATGCTGGTTGGTGGCAGAGTTCACAGATCCCCCTTTCATGCCGCGCGATGACGTGCGGCGCTCTCGATTGCAGTGCGGATGGCCTTCAGGAGTTGCTTCGGATCGATTGGTTTGCTCGCGTATCCATCCATGCCCGCGTCCAGGCATCGCTCGCGATCTCCTTTCATCGCGTTCGCGGTGAGTGCGACGATCGGGACACGGCGCCCACCCGCATCTTCCCGTCGGATAGCGCGGGTAGCGTCGAACCCGTCCATGACGGGCATCTGGCAGTCCATCAGCACGACATCAAACGCACCAGAACGGACAGCCTGCAGGGCCTGCTGCCCGTCGCCGACAATGTGGCACTGGTGGCCGGCTCGGCTGAGGACTTCACGCACGACCAGCTGGTTCACCTCGTTGTCCTCGGCGACCAGTATGTGGAGCGGCAGTTCCTCCATCGTCATGGTCTGGGCTGGTAGGCCATCGGTCCGTGGCGCACGGCTGGGCATGGGCGCGGCCTCGGACATCGAAGACACGACGGTGTTGAACAGCAGGGACTGCCGAACGGGCTTCACGACGTGCCCCGAGAACCCGGATGCCCTCAAATGCTCCATGTCTACTTCGTCGTCGGGCTCGGTCGTTGCGATCAGGACCGTTGCACGGAGGTCCCGGTGGAACCGGACGGCCATCGCAAACTCCACGAGGTCCATCCCCGGCATCACGCGGTCCACAATGGCGACGTGGTATGGGGTGCCAGCGCCGTGCGCGCGGGTCATTTCCTTGAACGCGTCGTCGGCGTTGGACACGGCCGTGGCACTCATCCGCCACGAGTGCAGCTGCTCAACGACAACCTCTCGCTGCAACGGGCTGTCATCAATCACAAGTACCCGCAGGTCTCGAGGATCAATGCTCGGCCTGGCCGTCTCCGGCGGCACGCTCTCCACCACCTCCAGCGGAAGCGTAAACCAGAACGTGGAGCCGCGTCCTTCCTCTGTTTCGACGCCGATGGTGCCACCCATCAGCTCGATGATCTGCTTGCAGATCACGAGGCCCAGCCCGCTGCCACCGTACACCCGGGTGGTCGATGCGTCGGCCTGGGAGAAGACCTTGAACAGCCGGTCGAGCTTCTCCGGGGGAATTCCGATGCCTGTATCAGAGACGGTGCACCGCACGTGCGCGGTGCTGCCGATGCGCGCATCCAGCACGAGGCGGAGCACCACAGACCCGCTGTGCGTGAACTTGACCGCGTTGTTCAGCAGGTTCATGACCACCTGCCGCAGCCTGTCCGGGTCCGCCCGCACCACGGTGGGCACGGCCGGGTCGATGTGGCACGCTGTCTCCAGCCCCTTCCTTGCGGCGGGCTGCGCAAGCACGTCCATGACCTCCTCGATCGCTTCGTAAAGGTTGATCTCGCTCGGGTTCACCTCGAGCTTTCCTGCCTCGATCTTGGAGAGATCCAGGATGTCCCCCAGCACGCTGGTGAGCAGAGAAGCTGATGTCTTGGCCAGGCGGCAGTGCCGGCGCTGGTCCGGCGCAAGGTCCGAGCCCAGGAGCAGATCCAGCAGGCCTATGACGCCATTCAGCGGCGTACGAATCTCGTGGCTCATGTTTGCCAGGAACTCGCTCTTGGCCTGGCTGGCGGCTTCCGCGCGGTTCGCACGCTCACGCTCCGTCTCCGCCTGACGCCGCTCCGTGATGTCGGTGATCGCACCGGCCATGCGCCGGGCAACGCCCGCTCCGTCCCTGGCCGTGGTGCCACGCACTTCGAACCACCGCCAATCACCGTCCCTGGTGCGGAGCCGGCACGTCGTGCGGAGCTTCTCATCGCATCGCTGCGAACGCTCCAGTTCGCGGCTGACCGCGTCCGCGTCCTCGGGGTGGATCCGGTCGGTCAGCCAGTTCATCACCGAAGGGAACTCGTCTCCCGGGGCGTACCCCAGCATCTCCCGGCAGCGCGGAGCCAGATAGACCTCTCCGGTGACAAGGTTCCAGTCCCAAAGACCGTCGCTGGTACCGCTCACGGCAAGCTCAAAGCGCTCGGTCGCGGCGCGCAGGTTGGCCTCGGTGCGTTTGAACTCGGTGATGTCCTGGTATGTTCCGAGCACGCCGTACACGGCGCCGGCGGCATCGCGGAGCGGGACCTTGTTCGTGACAAGCCACGTCTCCTCACCCCTGGCGTTCTGGAGCGATTCCACGATGTTGAGCTCAGGGCTGTTGCTCTCAATCACACGCCGATCACATGCGCGGAAGTAGTCTGCCTGCTCGGGCTTCCACGGCATGTCGTAATCCGTCTTGCCGATGACGTCCGCCATCCCCGCGTCCGAGGCGAACCCGCTGTTCGCACCGAGTATCCGCCCTTCCCTGTCTTTCCAGAAGACCCTCTGGGGCAGCAGGTCAAGAATGGTCCGCAGCAGTTGCCGCTGATTGTCGGCCTCGATCCGGTCCTGTGACGCCGCCCGAGCGCTCGCGCGAGCTTGCGCGACTCCCCGGACAAGGGCGAGCATCAGCAGGAGGATGATGCCGAGCGCACCCAGAGCCCCCGCGTGTGTCCGTCGCTCGGCCTGGAGCTCACCCGCGACCCATTCCTCGTCCGCCAGCAGCATCACCTGGATGCCGACCCCATCGATTGTCTGGAGCCCCCTGAGTCGGAAGATGCACACATAGTCGGTCCCCCTGCGTGTCAGAAGGTACTCTGTGTCGCCACCGAGGAGCGGTGCCACAGCACCAGCGAGCTCACTCTCGGGCACGGGGGGCGGCACGCTTGCGCTGTTGATGCTCTCGGAGAAGTACCGCCCGTCGTCGGCGATCAGTTCCACCGCCGCGAGGTTGCCGTTGAGCGTTCGTCCGTGCGACAACGATGTCAGACGCTCAAAGCGCAGGCGTGAGCTGACGACTCCCAGTCTGGCCCCGGAGTCCGGATCGTGCACCGGGACGGAGTACGCGACCGAAAGCCCCGTCGAATCAAAGAACGCCGGCGTGATGTCGCACCCGGTCTGGAACTCCAGGAGTTCCGTGCTGGCCACATTCTCCAGGCAGCCCTGGATGACACCCCGTGATCGGAAATCCGCCCCCAGCACACGCCGCAACCTGGCCGCATCGATCGCCCGGCCGGTGGAGTAGACATGATTGATGGCGAGAATGTCGCCATTGACATCGAAGACTGCCATGGCATCCAGTTCATCCGCATGAGCGACGACGGCATTGCACGCTTCGATCGCGGATGCCTGATTCCCTGACCGGAGGGCCTCAACAACGCGTTGGTCCTTTGCGAACGCCCGCGTACGGTTCATCGCCGGGGTCACGACACGCGCGATATCGTCTCGCAAGCTGCGACCCACATCCATCAGCGCCGTCACCGCCGTGGACCTTTCCAGCTCATCTGATCCGATCGGTCGCACGTACACCCATGCACCGCCCGCAAGGCACGCGAGGGCGGTCGCGAGCACGACCAGCGCTGAGGTGCAGCGTGCCGCGCGGTACAGTTGTGACGTCGAGGTTCTCATGCTCTTTACGCACGCTGTGCTACGCCGCCCTCCCGCTCCCCCTACGTGATCCGCGTGCCGCCAGCATCGCCTCGATGGTGTCTAGCAGTGCGCTCGGGTTGATCGGCTTGCTGGCGTAGTCGTCCATGCCCGCCGCAAGGCAGCTGTCGCGGTCTCCCGCCATCGCGTTGGCGGTCAGCGCGATTACTGGCACCGGCACGGCGCCCGCCGCACGCTCCCGCTCACGCAGTTCCCGCACGGCGCTGAACCCGTCAAGGCGTGGCATGTGGCAGTCCATCAGCACAAGGTCAAAGTGGGCCTGGGCCAGTGCCTCCAGCGCGGCCTGACCATCCTCGGCGACCACGCACTCATACCCGGCACGCGTCAGCACCTCTTGGACGACGATCTGGTTGATCTCGTTGTCCTCAGCAATGAGGATTCGAGCCCGCCGCATCGACAGGGCTGGCCGTGGCGGAGAGGGAGCGATCTGCACCGGCGTCGACCCCGGCTCACGCTTGGCGCTTGCGATCGCGTCCATGATCGCGTTGAACAACTGGGACTGCCGGACGGGCTTGGTCATGTGGCCCGCGAACCCCTGGCGGCGCA
This sequence comes from Phycisphaerales bacterium, assembly GCA_036261855.1. Taxonomy (GTDB): domain Bacteria; phylum Planctomycetota; class Phycisphaerae; order Phycisphaerales; family UBA1924; genus BJHL01. The sequence goes on from DATAKA010000027.1 coordinate 24,251, forward strand.
GCTCGCGGGGGTCCGCGTGCTGGTCGGATGACAGCAGGATCATCAGCACTGTCTCTGAGATGTGTGCGTTCTGACGGATCTCGCCCGCGAGAGCGACCCCGTCCATCCCAGGCATTTCCTTGTCGATAATGGCCACCTGGAAGGGTGCGGCCTGCGTATGGGCATCGATCAGCATACCGAGCGCTTCGCGGCCGTCGGTCGCGGTGCGGGCCTCGATGCCCCAGCTCTCTATCTGCGCTCGAAGCACCTCGCACTGCGCGTCACTGTCATCGACCGCAAGCACACGGATGCCCCGCGGGTCCAGCGAAGGACCGATGCTCACGTTGGGCCCCTTCGCGGGCGGCAGTTCCACCGTAAACCAGAAGACCGAACCCACTCCTTCGGTTGTCTGCACGCCAATTTCCCCGCCCATAAGCACGACAAGCTGCTTCGAGATGGCAAGCCCAAGCCCCGTCCCGCCGTACACGCGGGTGGTGGACGCATCCGCCTGCGAGAACGCCTTGAAGAGGCGCTCCACACGATCCTCAGGAACGCCAACCCCGGTGTCCTTCACGCTGAACCGCAGCCGCCTGCCCGACGCATCGCATTCATCGTTTGACACCCGCAGGATCACGGACCCCCGCTCGGTGAACTTGATGCCGTTGCTCACCAGGTTGATGATGATCTGGCGCAGACGATCACCGTCGCCCCTCACGTACCGGGGCACGCCCGGCGCGATGTGGCACGCCACCTCCAGGCCCTTCTTGTTCGCCGAGTGGACAAGCACATCCATGACCTCCTCCACCGCCTCGTACACGTCAAAGTCATGGGCCTGAACTTCCAGTTTGCCGGCCTCGATTTTGGAGAAGTCCAGAATGTCATTGATGATGGTCGTGAGCGATGCCGCCGCCGTCTTGGCAAGGCGACCGAACCGCTGCTGCTCCGGCGTGAGGTCGGTGCCCAGGAGCAGGTCGATGAGCCCGATGACGCCGTTGAGGGGCGTCCGGATCTCGTGGCTCATGTGCGCCAAGAACTGCCCCTTGGCCTTGTTTGCCGCCTCAGCGGCATCTCGCTGGTGCTGCAGCCCTTCGGCCAGCTTCCGCTGCGTGATGTCACTCCGGATCGACACATACTTCTCGATCCGCCCGTCCGCGCCGTGGAACGGCGCGATGATGCTGTCCACCCAGTACGAGGACCCGTCCTTTGCACGATTGCACACCTCGCCGCGCCACGCCCGGCCGGACGCGACCGTGCGCCACATCTCCACCCAGAACTCCTTCGGGTGGTGACCGGAGTTCAGAATCCGGTGATCCTGACCCACAAGCTCTTCTCGCGAGTACCCGCTGATGCGGCAGAACGTGTCGTTGATCTGGGTGATACGCCCCGAGCGGTCGGCCACCGACACAATGGCGTGCTGATCCAGCGTGTGCCGCAGGGCCTCGTTCTCTCGCAGAGCCGCCTCCGCACGGTCGCACGCGGCCACAAGATCGGCCGTCATGCCCCGCGCCAGTTCGACCGCCTTCGCGCGCGCCGATGCCATAAACCACACGACCATCGATAGCAAGCTGCTCAGGACGATCCCCACAGCCCCGACACTCCAGGACGCGCGTACGGGCGACCGGGCCTCAAACCGACCGCTCGGCACCGTCTCCACCTCCCACCACTGCCCGCCAAGCGAGAATGACCCCACCCGGTGGAACGGACCACTCCCAACCCGCTTCGACGGATGATCAACACGCCGCACCTGCGCTTCTACTTGACCGTCCCCCGCCGCCGGCAGCCCCTCAAACACGGCACTCAGCACCACCGGCGCGTTCACCCAGCCAATGACGACGCGCTCGCGCTCCTCGCGTGTCTTGGGGAACACGCCGTGGCGGTACACGGGCAGAACATACAGCACGCCGCGGCGGCGCAGGTGATCGTTCGGCAGGGACAGTTCAGGCGTGAGCGTAGCGAGGCCGGTGCTGGCCGATGTCTCGAGCGCGCGGCGCAGGCGGGGCTCATCCGCGAAGTCATGCCCCTCGTCCGCCGGGTTCACGCTCTGCGGCTCAACAAACTTGGAAATGAACAGTTCATCGCCGGCATACGCCCCGTCGATGGGCCGAACGGCAAACCGTGGAGACCCATCAGCCCTCTGCGCGGCGACAAAGTTCTCCAGATCGGGACGCCCGACACGCTCGATGTACCCGAAGCCCACGGCGCCGGGGAACTCGGTCTCGATGTCCCGCGACTCGACGTACGCGCGGAACTCCGCGCGCGTCACACTGTCGCTGGCCACAAACACGCCGCGCGCGCCCTTGAGCCCGAAGGCGGTCCTCTCCAGCCTGAGGCGTGCCTCGGACTCCACGCGGTCCGCCAGCGCATGGAACTTCGCCTCCTCGGCCGCGCGGATACCGGTCTCCACCTTGACCGCGATGCCGATCGATGCCGTAACCCCGACCGCAAGCACTACGCAGGCGGCAAGGGCGGCTCGCCGGTCAGAACGCCGAGGCTTCGCGCCCGCGTCACTCCGACGCAGCGCCGCTGCGAGTTGCCCGGACTTCGAGGTCTCACGCAGTCGCACCAGCTCAGTCACATCTTCGACCGTGTGGATGATGTACAGCACCTCACCGCCCGCGCCACACACCGGCGTGTTGACAGGACGCCAGTACCGAACTTCGAACCCACCCCCCTCCGACGCTGAGCGACGAATGTCGTACTTCTGATCCGCCATGTGATGCGGCTGACGGGTCGCAAGCACACGCTGGAGCGATGCCCGCAGGTTTCGAGTTCCGTCCGCGGTGGCATCATGCGGGTTATCCGGGAACACATCAAACAAGTGACGCTGCACCACGTCCTCTCGCCGTGTCAACGTTGCCGCCAGGTACGCGTCACTTGCCGCGAGAATGAACAGATGGGGCGAGAGGATGAGGTGCGCCCCCGGCATCGACTCGAAGAGCGCGCGGAAGTCGGGTGCCGCAGCGTGCGTTGCTGCTGTGCCAGATTCCCCTATCAAGGGCAATTGCGGATTCGCACCCCGTTCCATGCTAGGTTTGGATCGGCAGTTGATGTTCGCACTGAACCAATATTGGCCTGTTTGCGTCAATCTAACCTTGCCTGCTTCGTCGCGAACGTTCCTCGCGCATCTTCCTCACACACGCTCTCATTCGCGCTGCTTCCTCGCCCGATACTGAAGACGGCGGGGGCCTCTAGCCCACTTCGGGGATGCGGATGCAAACGACAACACAGTGCATACTGGTGGTAGACGACTCGGCCATCATCCGTGAACCGATCGAGGTTGTGCTGCGCGAGCGTGGGTATCGGGTGATCACAGCCTGCAACGGCGTGGAAGCACTTGCGGAGATCGCACAGCATCGCCCCGACTTGGTGCTTCTGGACTTAGACATGCCAGTCATGGACGGCTTGACCGCACTGCGGCGACTGCGCGCGGACCCGTTGACATCGCCAACGAAGATCATCATCCTCTCGGCGGAGGCCGACCGCGCCCGCATTATCGAAGCCGCCCGCCTCGGCATTTCAGCGTACGTCCTCAAGACCGGGTTCTCGCTTAAGGCACTGCAAGAGCGTGTCCAGGCAGTCCTCGGGAGCACGCCACCAGTACCACCGTCCGCGCAGGAATGTGCTGAGGCGCTGCCACGTACCAAACGAACAGGCCCAGCTGTTCGCGCTGATGATCCCAGCACCGCGCGGAGAGAGACCACCACGCCAGTCCGCGAACCAGCCGCTCCACTCCTGAACAGGACGGACCTTGATGCGCGTGTTCTGGAGAGGTTTGAGCTTGGTGGCTTCTCACCCACTGTCAAGCGTGTGCTGGACCTTACATCCACGGACTCGTACTCCATCGATGATGTCGCCGCGGCGGCAGCACAGGACCAGGCAATCGCCGTCAAGGTGCTGCGTCTCGCCAACTCGACAGCGTTTAACCGGGGAGACCGGGTGGACTCCGTGCACAAGGCCGTTATGCGCGTCGGCATACAGAACTTCCGTCAAGTGGTCTTGACCGTGGGCGTGGTGGATGCCGTCCACATGGGGCAGCAGGCGATGCCGCTGAACTATGGACGATTCTGGGAGCACTCCATCGCCACTGGCGTGATCGCCTCATCGCTCGCACGCGAACTGCACCACAAGGACGCGGACACCGCGTTCACGGCAGGGCTGCTGCACGACCTTGGACGAATGATACTTGCCGGTGCCTTCCCGGAGCAGTACGCGCAAGTGCTGGCCCACGCACGTGCACACAAAGTGCCCATGGAAGAGTCTGAACAGCAGCTGCTCCGCACCAATCACGCCGAGGTACTCGGGCGAATGCTGACATCCTGGCACTTCCCAAAGGAGCTCATCGCTCCGATTCAACACCACCACGCGGAAGCGACCGACATCAAGCACCTCGCGCCGCAGCAGGTCGGTGCGGTGCTCCGCCTCGGGCTGGCCAACCGACTCGCGCACGCGCTCGCCATCGGGAGCAGCGGTAATGATGTAATATACTCAACAGACGCGCACTGCAGGCTGCTCGGGGTTGATGGTGCCGCACTCGATCGGATTGCCTCGCAGTGCAAGCAGCAGACCGACGAGATCAGGACGGTTCTCTTGTCGAGCGCGCCAAGCATGGACCCGTCCCACCTTACATCCTCCGCGGGTGATCGAGGGTCCGTGCACCACGCCGTCATCTTTGCGAGCGGATTGCCCGAGACGGACGCTTTCAGGCTGTTTGTCGACAACGTCCTGAACGCCCGTGCCACCCGGCCGCCGCAACTCGCCATCGTCCACGTCACTGCTGCGACAGAGCGTGACGCGGCTCGCGCCTGCCTCAAGAATGCGCTCGCGCAGGCCGGTTCCCCTTCGCTCCCGGTTCTCATCCTGTCCCCCAAGGCGCGCTACACACACCAGCATCTGGGAATTCCCACAAGCGGGACGTGCATCGCAACACCCACTCCCGTGGACGATCTCGTGCGCCTGGCCCAGCAGTACGGCGAACGCTCCGAGCACAGAGATGCAGCCTGACACGCCAAACGCTCGCTCCGCGCCTCCCGCGGGCTGGCACCATGATCGTCACGGCATCAGCGTCCGGAATCCACCCCGCGCGCCTTCGCCAACTCCAGCTTGGCCCACTCCTTCCACTGCGCGGTCTCGCCCTCCAGCGCGATCGTGCGCAACCGGCCCGGCGTTTCCTCGCTGCGGCGGTTCGACGTGACCTCAAGGCGGGTGAGCGCCTGGACCGATGGGATGTGGCCCGGTCGCACTTCCAACGCGTGCCGGTACTCGACGAGCGCATCGTCCGTACGCCCCGCGGTCTCCAGCGTCAATGCAAGGTTGACCCGAGGGTCGGGATGCCCTGGTAACAGCCGGGCCGCCCATTGGAATTCTCCGGCCGACCCAAAGAAGTCGCCGCGGCGCAGGAGAAGCACCCCGAAGTCAACCAGGCCGCGCCGCTGCTGGGCATGAACCTCGGTGGCGAAGTCTCCGGTGAGATCGTGCCCTTCGAGGTGGGACTGTTCGTCAGAGGGTTCACATACGACGGCGTCGGCAGACTCATCAGGACGGTAAGCCCGTGGCCATCGCCTGAGCTCTCCGGCGGCGAGGTCCGCGTCGAGCGGTACTTCTACGACGGCGTGAGGCGGATCTCCGAGGTCGTGACCGACCCAATGGAGGGCCTCGCGCTCGCGATGTCCTCCGGTGGTGAGGGTCAGGCAGAGGCCCAGCAGGCGTACGCAGCCGAGCCAGAACTCGAGGGCGAGTCGCTCCCCGTCAGTGTGCAGCAGGGGCAGGAGGGCGGGGGCGGGGGCGGAAGTCAGAACTCCAGCAGCGGCAACCCCCAAACGCCGATCGGCGGCGTGACGCTGTCGCGCGAGTACATCTGGGGTCCAGGAGATGCGGGGCTGGATGAACTGCTCGTGCAGTTCGGCGTGAGCCGCGAGGCCGCCTGGCCCGTGCACGACGCGGGCGGGGACATGGTCGCGCTCTGCGACACCGGCGGCGCCGGGGGCAGTGCGCGCCTCGCGGGCGAGTGGACCTACGACGCGTACGGCAACGTCGTCACCGCCGCCAGCCACCATGCCTTCGCCGAACCCAGGCTCGGCCACAAGGGGCTCTTCATCGAACGCCTCGACGGCGGCGTCATCGACCCCGCGACCGGCTACGAAGTGCCGCGGCTGGCGGAAGGCGCAACGACGCTCGCCTTCGCGAGAAACAGGCATCTGCACACGGCCTTTGGGCGGTGGCTGCAGGAAGACCCTAAGGCCACGGGGCAAAGTCTCTTGCAGCACCAGGCGTTCCACGGTGCTGCGATCACAGGCTTGGCCTGCAAAGTGGATATCGAAGCGCTGTATGGCGATGGGATGTCGCTTGTCGCATACGTCGGCGGAGATCCATGGAATCAATGCGACTCCTTGGGACTGGAGTTCTCGCTGGTTGGGCTGATGTTCAGTGCGACCAACGAGGCTGACCTTCAAGTAGACTGGGCCCAGCAAGTCATTGATGCAGGCAACGACGTTGCAGACATCGGCGGCGAGTTCCTGAATCGGGCGGGACTGGACATGTATGACGACTTTGACTGGGCATCAGACTGGTCACGCTCGGACGACGACTACTCCCGCACCAAGAGCAGGTACATCCCCGATGTCGTTGGCATCGAGTCCGACGACGGCCCGGCAATGGCCGTCATCACGCACCACATCTTGACTCGCTGCAACCTGAAGGCGTTCAAGGGTGGGTTTCGATGGACTCGCGAATTTATCCGTCTATTCAGAAAACATGGACTGAGAGGACGAGCTCGTGAGATTCTGAACAGCAGCGCGAATACCATGGAATTAGTCACAGCGGCCGAGAAGAAGGCACACAGTGGTAATGGTCACTCTTTCAAGTACCACATGTGGGCACTCGATCGGTGTGCTCGGGCAATGGCGGGGAAAACGGGTGAAGAAGCCTACCTCGCTCTACTAGCGGAACTCAGCGTGATTCGTGACATCATCCGACGTTCACCGGATGTGCTAAAGGGAGCCGGCCTTCCATGACAGTTCGATGGTTTGACAGATTCTCAAACAAAGGGATTGATGATCCCGGCGGGGACAATGCGCGGTGGTTTTGCGACCTTCACTTGCGTTCTGAAGTCGAGGACAGTTTGACACGCTCGCAACCAGTCGGCGACTGGGATCCGAACACCCGCTTCACGCCGAAAGTGAAGGGACCGATTGAGGACTACCCGTGGTGCATGCGCAGTGTCCCGGTTGTTTCTGATCGGCTGCGCCGCCTAATCGAAACTCACGCACCAAACAACGCGCAGTTCCTCCCTGTGCGAATCCTCTACGCAGGACAGCCATTCGATGCTGGTCAGCCGTACTGGGTAGCGAATTGGCTCAATATCGCGGATGGCCGCAAAGTTCAGAAGCAGGTTGATAACAGCGATATGGGACATTACTTTGACAATTTAATTCTATTTGATTGCGCTGACCCAGCTGTGCACATATTCCGGTGGAGAGATAATCCGACTGTGGAGTTCATGTCCCAAGATCTGCGACAGATCCTCACAAGTGCTGGGGTGACGGGGATTCAGTACTACTGAATTGCAGGTAACGGCGATCGCACGTAAACGTTTGCACAAGACGCGTCGGGGAACTTGCTGTTCGACGGCGTGCACGCGTACCAGTACGACGCGTGGCAGAGGCTGGTCGCGGTGCACCGGGCGGTCGAGGTGGCCGTGTCCGGGATGGGCGGGGGCACGCCCGGCACGCCGGTCCCGCCGGGGTTTGAGGCGGGGCTGCTGGTCCGCACCTTCACCTACGACGGCGTAGGGAGGCTCATCAGGACGGTGAGCCCGTGGCCATCACCTGAGCTCTCCGGCGGTGAGGTCCGCGTCGAGCGGTACTTCTACGACGGCGTGAGGCGGATCTCCGAGGTCGTCACCGACCCGATGGAGGGCCTCGCGCTCGCGATGGCGTCAGGTGGTGAGGGGCTGCGCACGGGGTCCGAACCCCACCGACCGCGAGAAACCCGGCTCCAAGCACCGTGTCCTGACCGACGCCAACGGCACACCGCTGGTCGTCGCGCTCGTCGGCGCGAACGTCCACGGCGGCCGGTGGCCCGACCCCGTGGCCCTGACTTGACCGACTTTGTGGGCAGGTCGGGGTTCCTCGCCTGATCCTGCTGGGTGCCGCCCGCACGCTCACCCAGGAGTAGCCCCCCACTTTTCTCCCCCCTCCCCGCCCTTTGCCGATACCTCACCGGTTATGGCAGATTCCAAACGCACCGCGTCCTCCCGCGGCAAGGGTGCCCTTGCACTTGCCGAATCCCCGCTCGCCCGCCGCCTCGTGCTCATCTTGAGCATTGCGGTCTGGGCATTTGTGCTCGCCAGCCTCGTCGGCTACGACCCGGCGGACCCGCCTACTCACGTGGTCTGGCCGGCGAATGCCGATGTCGCCAACTGGTGCGGACCCGTCGGGGCCTACGTCGCGGCCACCTTCTTCAAGCTCCTGGGCTTCGGCGCCTGGGTCCTGGTCTCCTTCACCGGGCTCGGGCTCCTCTCCAGCGCCTGCGGGGCCGCCCCCAAGCACGCGCTGGTGCGGTTCGTCGGCCTGCTCCTCATGAGCGCGGCTGTGTCCGGCGTCCAGCACCTCGCCCTTCCATCTTCAGGATCCATGCCCGACCTCGCGGGCGGCCTGGTCGGCACCCTGGCCTGCACCAAGCTCGTTGCGAGCATCGGCGTCGCCGGCGCGACGCTGGCCCTGCTCATGGGCCTCTTCGTGGGCGCGTTCGTCGCCATGGATGAGTGGCTCTCTGCCGCGTTCTCCTGGATCTGGTCCGTCACGCGTGAGCACGGCGTGCCCGCGGCCAAGGTCGCCGGCGTTGCCGCAGGCGGCGTGGCGCTCGATGCCAGTTCGGCCGCCGCGAAGGCCACCGCCAAGGGCGCGGGCGGCCTCTTCAGCGCGTTCGTCGGCATGCTCAAGGGCGAGGGCCGCTCCAAGGCCCAGCGCATCCGGCTCAATGATCTGGGCGACGAGGGCGTTGTGACCGACACCGGCGTACGCAAGGCCCGCAAGGTCGCGCCGATCATGGAAGAGGTCGTCAACCCCGAGACCGGCGAAGTCACGACCGTCGAGGTCAAGAAGGCCAAGAAGCTCCGCAAGAAGGACCAGCTCACCCAGACCGAGGCGCAGACCCTGGAGCAGAACGCCGTCGCCGACGAGGTCGAGGCGGAAGTGCTGCCCGCCGCTCCGGCGAGCGTCGTCGCCGCCGCGCCCAAGGCCGACGAGGAAGTGGACGACCACCACAACGCCCCGCAGGTCTACACCGAGGACCAGCTCCGCGAGAAGATCGCCAAGCTCCCCATCCTCTTCGGCCAGAAGGAAAAGCACACCGCCACCGACGCCGACCTCGCCTCCATGCAGGCCGCGATCGAAGAGGGCGAAAAGTACAAGTTCCCCGGCCTGGACATGCTGGAAGAGCCCGAGGCCAACTTCAACGTGAAGCTGGAGATGACCGTGAAGGAGCAGGCCGAGGCGCTCATCAAGGCGCTTGAGCAGTTCCGCATCGAGGGCGAGGTGGACAGCGTCGAGTCCGGCCCCGTCATCACGCTGTTCCACGTGCGGCTCTCGCCCGGCACAAAGGTCTCGGCGCTCGAGGCCGTCAGCAAGGACATCGCCCGTGTGCTGAAGGCCCAGAACATCCGCATCGTCAGCAACATGGCGGGGCGCGACACGGTGGGCATCGAGGTGCCGAACCTGGAGAAGGAGAAGGTCCGCCTCAAGGAGCTCATGGGCATGACGGAGGCCTACGCCTCGATGAAGCTGCCCATGTTCCTGGGCAAGGACGCCAGCGGCGCTCCGCTCATCGAAGACCTTACCCGCATGCCCCACATGCTCATCGCCGGCACCACCGGCAGCGGCAAGAGCGTGTGCATGAACACCATCATCATGGGCTTCCTCTACACCAAGAAGCCCAGCGAGCTCAAGATGGTCCTGGTCGACCCCAAGATGGTCGAAATGTCCCAGTTCAAGGACATCCCGCACCTCATGTGCCCCGTCGTGACGGAGATGGGCAAGGCCGCGGCGATCCTGGAGTGGGCCACCACCAAGATGGATGAGCGCTACGAGCTGCTCGCCGAGGCCGGCTGCCGCGACATCTCCGCGTACAACGAGCTTACCTGGGACGAGCTCAAGGAACGCCTGAACATCACGACGCCCGAGGCCGAGGCCAAGACGCCCCGCAAGCTCCCCTACATGGTCTTCATCATCGATGAGCTGGCCGACCTCATCATGACCAACAAGGACGTCGAGAACCACATCATCCGCATCGCCCAGAAGGCCCGCGCTGTCGGCATCCACCTCATCCTCGCCACCCAGCGCCCGCAGGCCAACGTCGTCACCGGCCTCATCAAGAGCAACATGCCCTGCCGCATCGCCTTCAAGGTCGCCAGCGGCATGGACTCCCGCATCGTCCTGGACCAGAAGGGCGGCGAGCTGCTCCTCGGCCACGGCGACATGCTCTTCCTCTCGCCCCGCTCCAGCAAGCTCAGCCGCGCCCAGGGCACGCTCGTGGACGACCGCGAGATCCGCAAGGTCGTCAAGTTCATGAAGGAGATCGCGAGCCCCTCCTTCGAGCGCAGCCTCGTCCAGCTCCGGAGCGGCGGCCCCGAAGGCTCCGACGAGGACCGCATCCTCCAGAGCCAGAACAACTCCAGCGCGTCCCTCCAGGCCGCGCAGGAAGACCCCATGTTCAACCGCGCCGTGGAGATCGTCCTCGAGACCAAGCGCGGCAGCGTCAGCCTCCTCCAGCGCCGCCTCGCCATCGGCTACACCCGCGCCAGCCGCCTCGTGGACCTCATGGGCATCGCCGGCATCATCAGCGACCACAAGGGCTCCGTCGCGCGCGACGTCCTGATCACCTTGGACGACTGGCAGCGCATCAAGCAGCTTGCCCAGGACGAGGCTAAGGCCAAGGGCATCGTGCTCCGTGAAGAACGGGAGCCCGGCGACAACGCCATCGGCTCCGTCCCGCCCGCCGAAGACACCGAACTCTTCGAGTCCAAGCATGGGACAAAGCCCGAACCCCGCGTCATCGCCGACGACGACGCCCCGCCCTTCGCGACCGAGGACGAAGACCCCATCGTCGCGGACGTGGACGACCTGGGCGACGATTCCTACGACCGCGGCGAACGCGAGTTTGAGGGCAAGAGCCGCTGAACATCCCTCTCAAGCACCGCACACGCCACCCGCCCCGGACGTAACTGTCCGGGGCGTTTGTCTAATCAGAGTGGGTCGCGGCACACTCCTTACAGTGGACCACGCCCGCCCCCGCCCCCCGGGCCGTGCCCGACCGCCCCGCCCCTCACGAGACCACCATGCGCACCAAGCTCTCCCTCGTCCTCCTCGCCGGCCTCGCCTCCACCGCCCTCGCGGACATCCCCTCGGCCCTCGACCGCGTGCCCCTCGACACGCCCCTCATCGTCGCGATGGACAAGGCCTCCGCCGCCAAGGAAACCGTCGCAAAGCTCTCCCGCCTCATCGAAGGGCCAAGCCTGGGTGGCATGGAAGAAGCCACCCTGATGGGCCCCATCAACGAACTGCTCAGCCTCCCCGGCCTCGCGCCCGATGGCTCGGTCGCCGTCCTGATCTACCCCAAAAAGGAAGACCCCAAGGACGATCAGAAGTCTGACCTGAAGGAAGACTCCAAGAACGCCAAGCCCGACGCCACCAAGGACTCCGACGACGAGTTCTTCGACGAGGACGCAGGCTCCGAAGCCGAGGACGCCGGCGAACTCATGGACGAGTTCGACATCATCGCCCTCGTCCCCGTCAGCAGCGCCAAGGAGTTCGCGGGAGGACTGGGCGTCGTCCTGGAGTCCGGCAAGGGCAGCACCGCCGCCGAGGGCCAGCAACTGCACCTCCGCGACATCGGCAGCGGCCACGTCGCCATCAGCACCTCCCAGTCAACACTCGACGCGTTCCAGCCCGCCGAGAAGCAGCTCGCCGCGCACACCGCGGCGATCGGCAAGGTCGGCGAGGCCATCGCGAAGAACGACCACATGATCGTCATCGCCAACGTTGCCCTCATGCAGGGCGTTGTCGCTGAGTACATGGAAGACGCCAGCCGCGACGCAGGCTCCGAAATGGGCATGCCCGGCATGGGCCAGATGCTGCCCATGAGCGCCTCCATGCTCAAGGACATCACCAAGGACGCCACCCGCGTGATCATGGGCACCGGCACCGACGACGCGGGCATCTGGATGGATATGGGCGTGCAATACAAAGAAGGCACGCCAAGCGCCGCGACCATGAACGTCGCCGGCAACACAGGAGCGCTCACCGCCAAGCTCCCCGCCAAGCCCTTCCTCCTCGCCGGCGCGTTCGACATGTCCAGCCCCGCCATGAAGCAGTTGGTCTCCGGCTTCCTCGGCGGCACCGCGGCCGCCATGGGTGCCAACGACGCCGACAACGGCGCCAAGAACAACGACGAAAAGGCCTTCTCCAGCCCCTTCAGCATGATCGCCGAACTCCCCGACCTCGCCGACGGCTGGTCCGTCGTCATCGGAGAAAACCCCGCCGGCATGCAGACCGGCGTCCTCACCCAGTCCGTCTACGTCGTCCAGACCAGCGACCCGGGCAAGTACCTCGCCAAGATGGAAGAGTGGAACACCGCCACCAACGGCCTGAACGTCGACGGCGTCACCTACAAGTCCAAGTACGCCAAGGGCGCGGAAGAAGTCGGCGGCGTGAAGGCCGACACCTGGGAAGTCCAGACCCTCCCCGACAAGGACAACCCCAACGCCATGATGATGAACATGTCGCAGGGCGTGCTCTTCGGCGGCCCGCGCATGCGGGGCTACGCCGCCGCCGCCGGCAACAACGTCGTCATGACCATGTCCCGCAACAAGACCAACTTCGCCGCCGCCATCGCCGCGGCCAAGGGCGAAGCCGAAGACGGCAAAACCCTTGCCGACAACAAGGACATCCAGCACGCCGCGTCGTTCCTGCCCCAGGGCCGCGCGATGGAGGCCTTCATCAACCCCCGCCCGCTCCTCGAGGCCGCCAGCGGCATGATGGAACAGTTCGGCATGCCCGGCTTCGACATCCCCGAGCGCGTCTCCGCCGTGGGCATCGGCGCGGCGATGCAGGGCGGCGGCATGCACGCCCGCGTCTACATCCCCAGCGACGTCCTGCTCGCGATCGAATCCATCGCCAAAAGCATGGAGGACGCCGAGGCCGACCTCATGGCCCCGATGGACGAGGGCGGCGACGAGGCCCCGCGCTTCTGAGCACGTTCACGCCGCCAGTTCCAGCAATGCACCCCTGCCCCACCACCACGTGGCAGTTGCACGCCCAGCGCTCCCTGCCGCTGGACGCCCCGCGCCTCCTCGCGATCATCAACGCCACGCCCGACTCCTTCGCACACACATCCGCCCCACGCCCCACCGATGCCATCGACGCCGCCCTCCGCGCGATCGATGAAGGCGCAGACGCCCTCGACATCGGCGGCGAATCCACCCGCCCGGGCGCGCACGCAGTACCCGCGGACGAAGAAACCCGCCGCGTCCTCCCCGTGATCCACGCCGTGCGCGCTCTTCAGGGCTCGCGCGCGCACACCCCCATCACCATCGACACCACCAAGGCGTCCGTCGCCCGCGCAGCCCTCGACGCCGGGGCCGACGCCATCAACGACATCTCCGCCGGCACCGCCGACCCCGCGATGCTCCCCTTGGCCGCCGCGCGAGGCGTGGGCATCATCCTCATGCACCGCGTGGCCACCCCGCAGGCGGACTCCTACTCCGACCGCTACGCGAAACCGCCCCTCGCGGGCACCGTCACCGCGCAGGTCGCGGCCGCGCTCGCGCAGCGCGTCCATGCCGCGATCGAAGCAGGCATCCCGCGCGAGCGCATCGTCATCGACCCCGGCCTGGGCTTCGGCAAGACCGTCGAGCAGAACCTTGAACTCATCCGCGCAACGCCCGATCTGCTGCGGGCCACCAACCTCCCCATCCTCTCCGCCCTCTCGCGCAAGTCCTTCGTCGGGCGCACCGGCCTTGGCAGAGACTCCGAACCCGCCGAGCGCCTCCCCGCCACGCTCGCACTCTCCGCGCTCCACCTCTCGCTGGGCGCCCGCCTCTTCCGCGTGCACGATGTCGCCGCCCACCGCCAGGCGCTCGCCGCCGCGTGGGCCATCCTGCAACCCCTTCCCCCCACCCCCACCCCGCCCCCGTGACTTTCAGCGGATCCCGGCATCCAACCCTGTCGAGAATCGGTGCCTGCATAACCTCGCCGGTACGCCACGAAGGCGGGCCCGCCCGCACGCACCAACGGAGTGACCCATGGCCAGCGCAAACGTTCTCGAGTTCACCGACAGCAACTTTGACAGCCAGGTGCTGTCCAGCCCCACCCCCGTCGTCGTGGACTTCTGGGCCACGTGGTGCCAGCCCTGCCTCATGCTCGCCCCAGTCATCGACGCCGTCGCCGCAGAGTTCGCCGGACGCGTCAAGGTCGGCAAGGTCGACATCGACACCAACCGCCAGGTCGCCTCCCTCCACCAGATCAACTCCATCCCCACCGTCCTCATCTTCAAGAACAGCCAAGTCATCAAGCGCTTCGTCGGCTTCACGAAGAAGGACAACCTCGTCGCGGCCATCAACCAGGCTATCGAAGCCGCCGCCTGAACCGCAGCGACAACCCGATACCCCACCAACGACCCACCACCGACCGCGCCGCCGCGGTCGGTATTTTTTTCCATGCGCGACCGGTCTTCAGCGACCACCCACCACCGCGGCCCGCGGCACGGTCCGCCGCCCCTCGACCTACCCTTCCGCCCACCCGAGTCCCCCATGACCAACCCCACCCCCACGGCCTCTTCCGCCCGCCCCGTTATCGTCGAATCCGGCGCTGACCGCTTCGCCGGGCGCAAGGTCCGCTGCGGGGCCATCGGCGTCGGCCGCATGGGCCGCCACCACGCCCGCGTCTACGCCCAGCTCGCCGACTGCGAACTCGTGGGCGTCGTCGATGGCAGCGCCGACCGCCGCGCTGAGCACGCCGAGAAGTGGAACTGCAAGGCCTACGAGACCGTCGAGCAACTGATCGACGCCGGCGTGGACGCCGTCTCCATCGCCACCCCCACCACCGCCCACTGGGACGCCGCCCGCCCGCTCCTTGAGGCCGGCGTCGCCTGCCTCATCGAGAAGCCCCTCGCCCAGGACGTGGACACCGCGCGCAAACTCAAGGACCTTGCCGAGAAGACCGGCACCTGCCTCATGGTCGGCCACATCGAGCGCTTCAACCCCGTGATGCGGGCGATGCAGAAGGCCTCGCTGAGCGGCCCGGCCATCATCCCGCGCTTCATGCAGGTCATCCGCGTCAGCCCCATGACCTTCCGCAGCGTCGACATCGGCGTCGTGATGGACATGATGATCCACGACCTGGACGTCGTCATCAACCTCATGGGCAAGGAGCCCGACTTCATCCGCGCCGCCGGCGTCAGCGTCGTCACGCCCCACGAGGACCTCTGCACCGCGTGGCTCGAGTTCAGCACCCCCCACGGCCGCTGCGTCGCCGACGTCACCGCGTCCCGCCTCGCCCTCAAGACCGAGCGCGTCACCCGCATCACCGGCGAGAACGCCTACATCAAGATCGACTACGGCGCCAAGAAGGGCAACATGATCCGGCGCACCGCCAACGAAATCCAGATGCGCGAGGTACGCGACGCCGTCGCCCACGGCGCCGACCTCACCAGCCTCAAGTGGGACGAACTCGTCGTGGTCGACTCCCTCGCCGTCGACGACGAAGAACCCATCGTCGCCGAAATCCGCGAGTTCCTGGACGCCGTCCGCTACAGCCGCCGCCCCTCCATCGACGCCGAGGCCGGCTTCGCCAACGTCCGTACCGCCCAGCGCATCGTCGAAGCCATCAAGCAGGGCATGCGCTAACTCCCAAAGAGGCTCGGGCGCCAGCCCGAGCACACCCGGCGCGTGGCACGCTCAACCACGTCCGCGCTCCCCCTTTCGGCGCAACGGGCGCACCCAGCATCGATCCCGAGAACACCGCCGCGCCCACGATGCGTGAACTTCGCTGTGGACCGGCACCACACCCCAAAGGAACCACATGGACCTCCTCACCCTCTGGCTCCCCATCCTCCTCTCCGCGGCCGCCGTCTGGATCGTCTCCTCCGTCGTCTGGATGGCACTGCCCCACCACAAGAAGGACTACATCAGCCTGCCGAACCCTCCCGGCGAGGACGGGCTCATGGACTACCTCCGCACCAGCGGCATCAAGCCCGGCAACTACGCCTTCCCCGACTGCCACGCCCCCGGCGCGATGAAGTCGGAGAAAGTGCAGAAAGCCTGGGAGCACGGCCCCATCGGGCACCTCACCGTCTGGAAAACACCCCTCACCATGGCCGACAAAATGGCCGCCACCTTCGCCGTCTACCTCGTCGTCAGCACCCTCATCGCCTACCTCACCCGCGTCGCCCTCCCCGGCCCCGCACCCTTCGCCAGAGTCTTCCAGGTCGCGGCCACAGCAGGCGTCCTCGCCTACTGCTTCTCGTTCATCCCCAGCGCCCTCTGGTGGGGCTCCTACAAACGCACCATCATTGCCAACATCATCGACGGCCTGCTGTACGGCGCGCTTACCGGCGCCATCTTCGCCTGGCGCTGGCCCCACTGACGCTCGACACTGGACCGCGTGGGCACGGACTTCCTCACGACCTTGAGCCTCAAAAATCTCACCCACCAGCTCAGAGGATTTTCACACCTATCTACCACACTTGTGCGACACTTCGTGTACATGCGCGCACACCCGCTTGGCGCGCCCTGAATCACGCGGTACGTTTGCTCCATGCTCGCACTGAACCCCGCACTCAACGCCTTCAGCCCTGAACTCGTCACCCGCCTGCTCACCGATGCGCTCACCGCGCTCGGCGACATTGCGCGGTCCTCCGCCAACCCCATCGAACGCCGCCGCGCGGCGACCACGCTGCTCCGCTTCATGACCGCCCGCCCCCCTCGCCCTGCGCGCGACACCAAAGCCCCCACCCCGCGCGCGACCCCCGACTCCCCCACCTCTCCCACCGCGCCACACACCGCGCACACTCCCACCGCCATCCCACCGGTCCCGATCGCCCTCTCGGCACCTCCAACCCAAGCGCAGCCGCGACCACTCCACCCCGTCCGCGGCCTCCGCGCGGCCCACACCCTCCTCGCCCGCGCCGGTGCACCACCCCACTGACGCCTTGGACTGTGCGGCGACTCGCCAACGCCCCTTCAAAGCCGAAAACTCCCACACCAACCTCCACCACCCCTCACGAAACAGTGCAGGGATTCACCAGTCCATGGGGCTTCCGCGCAGTGCACCATGCCTGTTCCGAAAACCCCCGCCCGCGCCCGCCCGCCCCGCAACCCCGCCTGTCGCCTCAAACCCGTCCGCTGGGTAGACTTACCCCCTTCCCGGCGTCACGCGAGGTGCAGGCACGCCGGGACGTTGAACAACCGCCCTGGGCCCTGCGTGCCCGGCGGAAGATCAACACCCAACGCCGACCTCATCCGTCCGCACAAGAAGAACGAAATGACGACCCCCCCGACCGATCCCGCCTCCACCCTCCCCTCCACCCCCACCTCTCACGAGGCCACGCCAGACATGATGGCGGAAATGGAGGCGCAGATGCAGAAGGCGATGGCGGCGCCGGCACCCGAGCCCAAGGCCGCGCCGGCCCCGAAGCCCGCCATCCGCGGGCCCCGCGTCGTGCAGGCCGGGCGTGAGCACCGCCACGGCAAGGTCGTCAGCGTCGGCCCCACCGACATCTTCCTGGAGTTTGGACCCAAGGAACTCGGCATCCTCCCCCGGGCCCAATTCCCCGAGGAGAAGGACCTCCCCGTCGTCGGCACCGAGTACGAGGTCGTCATCGACAAGTTCGAGGCCAGCGAAAACTACTTCGTCTGCTCCCGCCCCGGCATGGTGCAGAAGGCCGACTGGGAAATGCTCGAGGCCGGCCAGGTCGTCGAGGCCCGCGTCACCGGCGTCGTGAACGGCAAGGACGGCAAGCCCGCCGGCCTGGAACTCGAGGTCGCCGGCCACCGCGCCTTCATGCCCGCCAGCCAGGCCTCCATCGACCGCGTCCCCGACCTCTCCGTCTTCGTCGGTGAGAAGATGAAGTGCCAGGTCGCCCGCGTCGAGCGCATGGGCAAGGGCAACATCGTCCTCTCCCGCCGCGACATCCTGGAGGAAGAACGCAAAGAGACCGCCGCGAAGGTCCGCGCGACCCTGACCGAGGGCCAGACCATCGAGGGCACCGTCCGCAAGATCATGCCCTTCGGCGTCTTCGTCGACATCGGCGGCCTGGACGGCCTCGTGCACATCTCCGACGTCACCTACGACCGCGTGGGCTTCGGTGAGAAGGCCATCGGCAAGTACGTGAAGGAAGGCCAGCGCGTCAACGTCCGCGTCCTCAAGATCGACGACGAGAACAAGCGCATCTCCCTGGGCCTCAAGCAGGTCGCCGGCGACCCCTTCGCCACCGCCGCCAACACCCTCGCCGAGGGCGCGGAAGTCACCGGCAAGGTCACCCGCATCGCCGAGTTCGGCGCGTTCGTCGAGCTCGCCCCCGGCGTGGACGGCCTCGTCCACATCAGCGAGATCGACTGGAAGCGCATCGGCAAGGTAGAGGACGCCCTCAAGCAGGACGAAATCATCCGCGCCAAGATCCTCAAGATCGACCCCGAGAACCGCCGCATCAGCCTCTCCATCAAGGCCCTCAAGGCCCCGCCCGAAATGCCCGCCCCTGCCAAGCAGGAAGAGGGCGCGCCCGGCGCGGGCCGTGGCCAAGGCGGGGGCGGGGGTCGCGGTGGCTTTGGTGGTGGTGGCGGTTTCGGCGGTGGCCGCGGCGGCTTCGGCGGCCGCGCCAAGGACAAGATCCAGGGCCGCAGCGCCGAGGAAATCCTCAAAGAGACGCCCGCACTCCGCCGCGCCCGCGAGAAGAACAAGCAGATCCAGTTCAAGGGCGGCCTGGGCTGAACCCGGCCATCCACAACCGTGCTTTCCAAACTCCCCGCCCTGCCGGGGAGTTTTTTCTTAGACCCCGGTGCTGCCAAACCCGCCGCCGCCTCGCTGCGTCGCCGTGAGTTCATCAACCTCCGCGATCACCGCCTGCGCCACCGGCGCGATGACGAGCTGCGCCACCCGCATCCCCGGCGTCACGACAAACTCGCCGCGCCCCAGGTTGATGAGCGCGACCTTGAGCTCGCCGCGGTAGTCACTGTCGATGGTCCCGGGCGCGTTGGGCACCGTCACGCCGAACTTGGTCGCCAGCCCGCTCCGCGGCCGGACCTGCCCCTCAAACCCCGGCGGGATCGCCACCGCCCACCCCGTGGGCACGAGCACGATCTGTCCGGGCAGCAGCGTGACGTCGCTGTCGATGCACGCCGACAGGTCCATCCCCGCAGAGCCCGCGCTCTGATAGGCCGGGAACGCAGCACGCGGGTGCAGGCGCTTGAGCGCCAGCCGCGGCGCACCGCCCACGGCGTCACCAGCATCGGACACGGCGACCACGGCTTTGGGCTCGATCATGCGGGAGTATTGGCGCGGTCAGCACGGCCCGCCCGAGAAGACCCTCAGGAGGAAGTCGATATCCGCCGTGTCCGGGAAGAGCCCGTCGTGGTTGAAGTCGACACCGTCGCACTGCGGGGCGCTGCACGCCCCACCGGAAAAGACCACGAGGAAGTCGTCGATGTCCGCCGTGTCCGGGAACAGACCGTCGTTGTTGAAGTCGATGTCGCCGCAGGCGTTGTCGGGGAAGCCGTTGCCGTTCGCGTCGGGCACCGCGCCGGCCGCGATCTCGCAAGAGTCTGGGATGGCGTTGGCGTTGGTGTCCAACACGGCGGCGCTCAGGGTTTCGGCATCATCCGCAACGCCGTTGCCGTTGCAGTCCTTGGGGCCGATGCGGAGGTAGTACACGTCCTGCTCGCCGTTGTAGGTCGCCGCGTACGCGACGTGCGCGCCCAGCAGGTCGCTCTCCATGTCGTAGTAGTCGCCCATCTTGTTCTGGTTCGGGTAGCCGATGGTGGAGTTGAACACCGGGCCCATCGCCGCCGGTGTCGTCCACGTCACGCCGCCATCGCTGGACGCTGTGTACACGAGCTGGGAGTTCACGGCGTTCAGCGTGCTCGACGTGTCGTTGTAGACCACGTCGATGCGGCCGCTGGGCGCGACGGACATGGTGCCAAACCACTGGAACGAGTTCGTGTCCGTCACCGCGCCACCGCGGAACACCACGGGTGTGGACCACGTCGCGCCGGCGTCCTGACTGCGGGCGAACACGACATCGGTCGCGCCGGCGGCCGGGACGGTGGCGAGCAGGTACACCCATCCGTTGCGCGGGCCGCCGCTGGTGTCGACACCGACGTACGCCTGCCCGGCGAGGCCGCCGGGGTTGCAGGCGCGGCCCGTACCCGCGCCGTTGAAGCCGATCAGCGGCAGTTGTGTGAATGTTGGTGCGGCCGCGGTCTGGTTCGCGTCGGTGGACTTGATGGCGCGCACGCCGCCGCTGCCCTTGGCAAGGTACAGCTCGCCCGCCGGCCCCACCGCCATGGTGCCCCAGATGGGCGTGCCGAGCACGGCGGAGGGCGATTGCCACGCGAGGCCGCCATTCGTCGAGCGCGTGTACTGCAGGCCCGGGGTGGGGTTGGCCGCGGTGCTCCACCACTGGTGGATGAAGCCGCGCCCGGGGCCGGTCGTGCGGTCCACGGCCATCCACTGCTTGTCGCCGCCGAAAGAGAACACGGGTGAACTCCACGCCGCGCCGCCGTTGGTGGACCGAAGCACCCAGCACGAGAAGTCCTCGGTGAGGGAGTTGTAGTAGATCGTGCCGTCCGCCGAGGCTCGCAGAACCGGGTCGCTGCGGAAGACGCCGGGGTCGATCGTGGACTTGTTCCACGTCAAACCGCCGTCGTTGCTCCACGCGTAGCCCGCCTGACGGAAGTTGCTCGCGATGTTGTCGAACTGGCGCCAGCCGATCGTGATGCGGTTGGGCGCGGTGGGGTCCACGGCGATGCTGGGCTCGTTGGCGGCGTCGTTCAGGATATTGAGTTGGGCGGTGGTGACATTGACCTGCACGCTGAGCGGGAAGCCCTGGCGGTCGCCGAAGATCGCTGGAACGCTGGTGCGCAGCGGGCCGGGCGGCATGTACGGGTCGTCGGGCCGCTCGTCGTGCTCGTGCGCTTCGTCGTCGCCATGGTCGATCTTGATGCGCACCTGCGCGACGGCACCGGCGGTGCACGCGGCGGCGAGGAGGAGCGCTGCAATTGTGGTCTGATTCATCCTTGATCTCCGCCTATCTGCTTTCTCCGCCCATCATCGGCCGCGGGCCGTTTCCATTCAGCAAGGCCCGCCCGAGAAGACCGACAGGAGTTTGTCGATGTCGGTCGTGTCGGGGAAAAGGCCGTCGTTGTCGAAGTCGATGTCGCCGCACGTGCCGGTGCTGCACGGGCCGCCGCTGAAGACGCTCAGGAAGTCGTCGATGTCGGCGGTGTCGGGGTACAGCCCATCCCCGTTGAAGTCGATCGAGTCGCAGGGGCTGGCGTCGATGCGCTGGAACCAGACGTCCTGCTCGTTCTCGCCGTTGAGGCCGCTGTTGAACGTGCCGGTGTACGCCAGCATCGCGGAGTCCGCGCCCGACACCATGTGGATGTAGTCGCCCATCTTGTTCTGCAGGGGCCAGCCGTGGAGGCTGTTGAACGTCGGGGAGACCATGCGCGGCGCGGTCCACGTGGTGCCGCCGTCGGTGGACTGCACATAGAACAACGCGGAGATCGTCATGGTGGACGAGAACCGGGTGTCGAAGTACACGATGTCGATGCGGCCGGTGGGCGCGACGGACATGGTGCCGAACCACTGGAGCGAGACGTACGGGCTCGGCTCGTTGTGGACCTGCGTGGGCGTGCTCCACGTTGCGCCGCCGTCGGTGCTGCGGCTGAACATGACGCTGAACGGGTCGCCGCCCGGCGGGTCGGCGCTGCAAGCGACGTAGACCCAGTTTCGCCGCGGGCCGTTCGAGCGGTCGCAGGCCACCCAGGCCTGGCCACCCAGGCCGCCGGGGTTCATGGGCATGCCGTGCTTGGGGCCCATGAGGGGAAGGACCGTCACGGCGTTGGAAAACACCGGTGTCGCGGCCGCGTTCTTGGCGTTGGCGGACTTGGCGACCTGGGTGGTTCCGGCGTTGTTGAGGCCGACGATGTAGACGTTGCCGTCGGCGTCAACATCGACCGTGCCCCACTTGAGTTCCGTGTTCGGCTGGCCGTTGATGCCCCAGGTCGCGCCGTGATCGGTCGAGCGGCCGAACATGCCCGCGCAGCACGAGAGGCCGGGGGACCAAACCTGGTACAGGTGACCGCTGCCCTGGCCCGTCGTGAGGTCCACGCACATCCACGCCTTGTCGCCGCCGACGGCGAAGACCGGGTTGGTCCACGACACGCCGCCGTTGGTGGAGGTGAAGACGTCGCACTGGAAGTTGCCGCCCAGGTTGCGGAGGCTGTTGTAGAAGAACCGCCCGGTGCGATCGCACGCGAGGATCGGGTCGCTCCGGAAGGTGCCTGGCGTGAAGGGGCCGGCGTTGGTCCACGTCTGGCCACCGTCGTTGGAGCGGGCCCAGCCGGCCTGACGGAAGTCGCTGGAGATGGTGTTGAACTGGCGCCAGCCGATCACGATCTGGTTGGGGTTGGCGGGGTTCACCGCCATGCTCGGCTCGTTTGCGCAGTCGCCCAGGACGTTGAGGCCCGAGGCGTTGGTGTTCACCTGCACGCCCGGGGTGATGCCGCGGTCGGTGAAGGGGAGTGACAGCAGCGGGTCGGACGGGCCGGGCTCGTAGGGGCCGTGCTCCCTGCTCTCGTGCGGGAGCGGGGGTGCGAGTGGGGGTTCCGCCGCCCACGGGCGGACGATGAGTGGGCTGCCGGCGTCCTGTACCTGACGCTGCCAGCGCCAGGACGCCCAATCGGTCTGTGCGCCCGCCGCGCCGGCGAGGCAGAGGGTTGCGGCGATGCACGCTCGTGCCGCCGCTTTGTGCTTGGTGGTGCCGTCGTTCATAGGTCTTCGGTTCCGTTCTTTGGGCGCGGCCGTGCCCGGC
>DATAKA010000046.1:0-8339 GCA_036261855.1 Phycisphaerales bacterium
CGCAGCACGCGGCCCGAGCAGCGACGGGCAACCACGGTAGCAAGTTGGCTTGGCGAAAAGTAATTTTGGAGCTGCAAGGAATGATGCGCGACGATCAGCCATACTCCGCGGCAGCTCGCGCCTACGTATCAACATTCCGCAACATCTGGTGGGTGGAGAAGATCGTGCTTGGAATTGGTGGACAAACAGTGACGGGAGCCATGTGAAACAATCTGCTGCGAGTCTTGTGCGTCGCCTTTGGCAATACTGCAGCATCCTCCGGGATGATGGCCTGTCATATCCAGACTACGTCGAACAACTGACCTATCTCTTGTTCCTAAAAATGGCCGATGAACGGAAGCACAGCCCCGTTCCGCAGGAATATAGCTGGGCGTCGTTTGCGGGGATGAGCGCGAAGGAACTCCATCGCCACTATGCGGTCGTCCTGGAGGCCCTTGGAAGGCGAGATGGAACGCTTGGTCTCATCTTCCACAACGCCCGGAACAAGATCAAGGATCCAGCCAAGCTTCGGCTGTTGGTGGAGAACCTTATCGGCCAGACGGATTGGGGTGCCTTGTCTCCCGACGTGAAGGGAGATGCGTATGAAGGTCTGTTGGAGAAAAACGCTCAGGACACCAAGAGTGGTGCGGGGCAGTATTTTACACCAAGAGTTCTGATCGACGCAATTGTCCAGTGTGTGCAGCCCAAACTCGGTGAGGTCGTTTGTGACCCTGCGTGCGGTACTGGAGGGTTTCTTCTATCCAGTCATGAGTACTTGCGGAAAGTGCATCCGAAGCTGTCAGCCGCTCAGGAGCGGCATCTCTCCACGCGAGCATTTCGTGGAGTGGAATTGGTCGAAGAAGTCGCACGTTTGGCGACCATGAATCTATTCTTGCATGGCATCGGCGACAGGGTGTCAGACGCAGACCTGCCCATCGTGTGCGATGACAGTCTTAAGCGACCGATCACTGCGAAGGTCGACATTGTCCTGACCAACCCTCCGTTCGGCACGCGCGGATCGGTCACGTTTACACACGGTGACAAGAACAGCGATTCCGACGAACTCGTAGTTATGCGTCCCGAGTTCTGGGTGAAGACGGCGAACAAGCAACTGAATTTTCTGCAGCACGTTGTGAGTATGCTGGCACCGAACGGACGTGCGGCGATTGTGCTGCCGGACAACGTCCTGTTCGAGTCGGGAGCCGCTGAAGTGATCCGGCGACACC
Organism: Phycisphaerales bacterium; assembly: GCA_036261855.1. Lineage (GTDB taxonomy): Bacteria > Planctomycetota > Phycisphaerae > Phycisphaerales > UBA1924 > BJHL01. The sequence goes on from DATAKA010000046.1 coordinate 1,206, forward strand.
TGTTTGCGACGCACGATGTTCACACGCTGCTGCGATTGCCCACGGGACTGTTCTACGCACAGGGAGTCAAGGCAAATGTGCTGTTCTTTGACAAAGTGCCCGTTTCCGATAGAAAACGGGCGAAGCAAGTCTTGTGGGTCTACAACCTTCGCGATACACGGATTTCACTGAAGAACAATCCTCTTCGTAGGGAAGACCTTCAAGACTTCGTGGCGGCATTCTCTCCAGGCAATCGTGTCGCCCGAAAGGAACAGAGCACACGTGGGTGCGCCGCGAAATGGCGCTGTTTCGATACTGCCGACATCGTGGCTGGTGAAGGGTGTCGACTCGACTTGGAGTGGGGAGAGATGAAACGGGGGCGGTCAACGCAAGTACGTGTGGAGCTAGAAGAGATGGCAGCGCTCATTGCGATGGATTTGACGACGGCACTTAAGCACATCTCTAGCATGTCCTCTTCAGGGACGGCGGGGTCAACGGTCAGGAACAAGGGAAGCGTTACTCGGGGCAGGTGACACCTGCGCGAGTGGTGTGTGTTGAGGGGAGTCGTGCCGCTGGTCGGTCAGCGCATTTGTCGTTCAGTACTTTCACACCATCTTACACATCCCGAAGTGGCACACCGAATGCACGTTCAAGATCAAGAGGATAGCTGTAGCCTAAGAGGACTTAAAATCCCTCGATCGCAAGGTCATGCCGGTTCGATTCCGGCCGCGAGCACCATAGCCCATCTACGACGGTGGGAGCCATTGTCCTCACCCATTCCGTTTGTGCATTATGCCACATTTTCGCAGTAGCGACAAGCGTTGACTGTGTATGTCCCACCTTAGGACTTCAATAAATACACAATTGACAGGCTTCGCCCGCTTCCAATAGTGTGGCGTGAACTTGCAACACTCCACAGGTGCGCAATCAGATGGGATTCTTTGATACGATACGGTGTGAATCGCCATTGCCCGATGAGTGCAAGCCAGACGGTATTGAATTCCAGACGAAATCGCTTCGCCGCGGTCTTTGTAATTACGCCATTACTGCGCAGGGACGCCTCGTTCTGGAGAAGGCGTGGGGCAACAGCACGGCCGAGAATCCAATCGATACCGAGTACCACGGCGACGTGCTTTTCTGCGGCGCCACAGGAACCGGAGAGAACTATGTCGCGCGGTTTACGAACGGCCAGTTGGAGTGGATCAAGCTGGCAAAGGACCGCAAGCCGCCCGTGATTCCCGATTACGACGACTAGACGATGGGCAAGCTTCTTGACTTGTGCCGCCTGTTGTGGCAGTCTGAATACAGACTGAATAACAACCGTTGAGCACCCGTCATGTACACGCCGCCCTCCCTTCCCGATACCCAAGCCCTAACCGAGTTCAGGGAGAATACCGCTGCCGTCCTCAAGCGGCTTGCGCGCACGGACCGTCCGCTGCTGCTTACGCAAAAAGGCAAGGCGGCCGGCATCGTCATGAGCACCAGGGTCTACGAGCAATTGGCCGATGCGGCAGCTCTTTCCCAATCCATCGAAGCGGTTCGCCGCGGCCTCAAGGAGTTCAACGCCGGCAAAGCACGTCCCGCCGCGAAGGCATTGGCAGCACTTGAACGGAAGTTAAAGCAAAAGACAAAAGACTAATGGCGAACAGTTTCTTGTCGTGCGTAGCAGAACCCCTTCACTTCCCGCAGTATCAGCATGACAGCCGGTAGCCAAGAGCGATACCGCGTAGTCATCACCCCCAGCGCTTTGCGGGACATTGACCAGATCGCTCAAACCATCTCGGAGGACTCGCCGGTAAACGCCGCGCGGTTCATCTCCCGCCTCAAGACAGCCATTCATCTACTTAACGAGCTTCCTTCGCGTGGCACTCACGCGCCAGAGGGCGTGGTGGATGGCCACATCATCCGCCAAATCATGGTCGGGAAGTACCGCATTCTCTACGCCATAGTGGACCGAACAGTGGTTGTCTTGACCATACGGCACGCAGCGCGACTGCCGCTCTAGGCGCGGTGGCGTGAGTTCTCTGGCGCCTTGATCCTATCAGAAAGCTGTCACATTTATGTGGCAGAGCCGCGTCTCGTACCACGATGAGCGATAGAAACCATTTCTATCGCTCACGAGCAGCAGAATTGAGAGCGAACATAAAGCGCTGCCGGCTTTTACACCAAGTATTAGTTACACAGAATTTTACACATCCCGATTTGGCACATCAAAATAGTATTGCAAATCAAACCACTAAGGCTAGACTTACGTAACTCAAAAGCACACGCCTCTGTCACCACGCAATCTAAAAAGACCATCAAAGTCAACCACTTGCCATTGTACTTGACAGTGAAAGCGCCTTCCTGTAGGCTTGCACAAGTCTTACACACTTTCACACGGCCTACATGGCGCATCACGTCCTCATGGGTGGCAAGCTCCACCTCTACAAACGCAGCGACACAGGTCCCTGGCAGTGCTCGGCGTACCTCGCCGGCAAGAACCGCCGCGTCAGTACGAAAGAGGACAGCCTCGAGCACGCCCGCGACTTCGCGGAGGACTGGTACCTGGGCCTCCGCGGGAAGGTGCGGTCGGGCGAACTGAAGGACGGTAAGACGTTCCGGGAAGCCGCGGAGCAGTTCATCCGCGAATATCAAGTTATCACCCAAGGACAACGGAACGCGGAGTACGTGGAAGGCCACGAACGACGGCTCCGACTCTACCTCCTCCCCTTCTTTGGACCCATGGTGGTTTCGGAGATCACCCCGGGCAAAGTCCAGGAGTACCGGATCCACCGCCTGCAGCGGCCGGGGACTGATGGGGCCCCGGCGCCGCACGGCGGTGAGCCTCCAGCGAAATGGAATCCCCCGGCCAAGAGCACGATGCACCAGGAGATCGTGGTCCTGCGGCAGGTGCTCAAGACGGCCGTGCGGCACGGCTGGCTGCAAGCGGTGCCCGACCTGTCCCCGCCCTTCAAGACATCCGGCAAGGTCGGCCACCGGGCGTGGTTCTCCCCCGACGAATACCGCCGCTTGTACGAAGCAACGCGACGCAGAATCAAGGAGCCCAAGCCCCCCTTCACCACTCGGTGGCAGTGGGAGGCCGAACAACTCCACGACTTCGTGCTGTTCATGGCGAACACGGGCCTGAGGCCCGATGAGGCGTGGAACCTCGAGTACCGCGACGTCGCCATCGTGAAAGACGATGCCACCGGGGAGACCATTCTGGTCATCGAAGTCCGCGGCAAGCTGGGCGTCGGCTACTGCAAGAGCACCAAGGGCGCGGTCAGGCCCTTCCTGCGCCTCCGCAAACGCAACACACCAGAATCCACAGACAAGCTCTTCCCCACCCGGCAGCGCGAGCTGCTCAACACCATCCTCTCCGAAGAGAACCTGAAGTTCGACCGGGACGGCAACCGTCGTACCGCCTACAGCCTCCGCCACACCTACATCTGCCTGCGGCTCCTGGAGGGGGCTGACGTGTACCAGATCGCCAAGAACTGCCGCACCAGCGTCGAGATGATCGAGAAGCACTATGCGGTGCACCTCAAGAACACCCTGGACGCGGCCGCGATCAACGTGCGGAGGCAGCGTCCCCAACGAACCTCCAAACGCACCCCAAAGCGAACCAAGTCAAAGCCGGGCCAGGAGTAGCATCCCCGGTCTTCGATTCCTCTTGCGGGCAGCCATGCCCGTGCTATAGCTACCGCCACGCGGGCGTGGCGAAACTGGTAGACGCACAGCACTTAAAATGCTGATCTCGCAAGGGAGTGCCGGTTCAAGTCCGGCCGCCCGCACCATCCCAATTCTACTTGCGACGAACCTCGTCCGTGATATACCTGCCTGCGCGCGGGCGTGGCGGAACTGGCAGACGCGCGGGTTTCAAAAACCCGTTCCGCAAGGAGTGTCGGTTCGAGCCCGACCGCCCGCACCAATGAAAAACGCCCCCGGAATCGGGGGACGGATTGAGCTTGTGCCTCTCATCGGGCATCACCCGCGCCGGCGGCGGGCCGCCAGAGGGCATCCGGCCAGCAGGAGGAGCGCCGAAGCAGGTGCGGGAATGGCCGTGAACTGGACGTTGGAGATGAACTGGGTCGCACCGCCGCCAGCCCCCAGCGTGTTGAACGTCGCCGCGGTGAACCCGACCAAGGCGGTAGACCCGCCGACCGTGGATGCCAGCGAGCCGACCAGGTAATTCTGCGGCCCGTAGGTGTTCGCCCCTTGCGCCATAAACACCGACAGGATCGAGCCGTTGTACGTGATCGTCACGTCGATGTTCTGGAAGGTGAAGGCGTTGACCGGGGCAACCTGGGCGGACCCGCCGCCCATGAGCCCCCCAGTGTAAAACGCGCTGTACGTTTGGCCGGGGCCGGTGTCGGCCGCAATGGTCACGGCGGCGCTGGGGGTGATGCCTTGGTAGCCAAGGCCGTCGCCGCCGGAGCCCAGAGCGTTCAGCCCGGCGTTCTGCATCGTGAATGTGATGCCCTGCCGGTTGGTGCTCGCGGCGATGCTGCTCGCCCGGTAGGTGAAGGTCATCTGGAAGCTGGTGATGTCCTGGGGCGTGTTGTACCAGAAGCTCCGCCGGTTGTTGGGGCCACCGGTGACTTGGATCAGGTCGTTGTTCACGATGACCGGCGGGGCCGCAGTGTCGGCCGTGTTGTACGTCCAACCCGAGAGCCCGTTCAGGCCCACGATGTCACCGCGGGCGGCACCCGCACAAGCAACCAGGGCCACGCCGCACACCAGCACGCCAACCGTCTTTCCGTAGTTCCACATTGACCGATCTCCTTCCTTGCCAGACACGCGCCGACCGCCGATGGGACGCTCCCGCCGGCATGGAGAAGGTGACACAGGCGGGGACCAGAAACAGGGTCGTTTGCGATGTCATCACAAATGAGGTCACTCTGGCCGCTGGCCCGGTTGGGCAGGACCGCGGAGGGCGTGGGCGGTCGTGAAGACCTTGACGACGAGTTCGAGGCGGTCCCGAACACCCACCCGCCGGTAGATACGGTCCAGGTAGGTGCGGACGGTGGGGAGCTTGAGTCCGAGCTCTGACGCGATCCGCTTGTCTCTGGCTCCGCAGACAATCAGCCGCACAACCCGCTCCTGCTGAGGGGCCAGCCCGAGCTGGACGACCACCGCGTCCCAGGTTTGTGCATCCAGCGGCAGCACAACGGGTTGCGTGTCTGCGATGGATGAGCGGCGTGGCACGGGAACGCTCCGGGCGTTGTTGCCAAACTAGCAACAAGACCGGATCAGTTTAGCGTGTTGCCGAAATGGCAGCAAGGCCCCAACACAAGCCCGCCTACCGGAAGTTGTGCACCCTTTTGCGCGAGATGCGGGAGTCTGCGGGGCTCACCCAGCGCGACCTCGCCCTGAAGCTGCGGATGCACCACACCATGGTTCATCGCTCAGAGATCGGCGACCGCCGTATCGACCCGGTGGAGTTTGCCGCCTGGTGCAGGGGGTGCGGAGCAGATCCGGGTGAAGCAATCCGTCGAGTGGGGTAACAGGGACACCGTCCCGCGCGCAGTGTCACGTCTGAACCGAGTAGGCTTGCTGAGTTCATTATCCCGGCCCAAACGCCTGGTCCCACACGGACCTGATCGCCGCGAGGTTGGCCTCGACGTTCTCGATGGCGCTGGTCACGTCGTTGTCCGATTCCAGTGTGGAAAGAGTCGATGCGGCCTCTTGCGGCACGCTGTCGCCGTTGCGCTCGGCGATGCGGCGTGCGGCAAGGGCGTTGCGGAGCTGCACCCGCTCCTGCTCGTCGCGCGCAACGACCATGTACTCCGGCGGGATGGTCGTGCCGCTCTGAGCGAGGATCGTTTCCAGGGTGTCGCGCTGCCCCTGCGTCAGCACGCCCGTGACGGCGGTGGTGAAGGCGTCCAGGACCGCGGCCCGTGAGGCCTCCGCCTGGGCGAGTTCCACCTTCGCCGATGCGAGCTGGGTGACCTGCTCCTGCGTCGCACGGCCAGAGACCACCGCGTCCTGCAGCTTGGCGACCTCGCTGGCGACGTTCCGGTGGTCGGCGAACGCGACCGCCATGGTGACGCCGCCCTGGGCGAGGTACGCCTGCGCGGACGAGATGATGGTGGATGCTTCGGCGCTGTCCAGCCCCGCCGCGGCAAGCACCGGCGGCGTGAGCCGCGCGGCCACCAGCGCCTCGTGGGCCGTCGTTGCTTCGACTTCGGTCTCTGCCGTCGTCGTGCCCGCGGCCCCCGCCCACATCTCGGCAGCGGATACGTACATCGCGCCGGCTGCAATGGATCCGGCGGCGACCGCGCCCAGGAGGCCGATGCTTCCAAAATACAGGTGAGGGCGATGGTGTGTTGCAGTGAGTGGAGCGGGCTTCATCAGTGTACTCCTTCAGTTGTGCGCCGATCAGTCTTTCATTAGAACCGATGCACGATGTATCTGCAAGTAGTTTGTGTTGTGTATTAGCAAAGAGGAGTTGCAAAGTGGAAAGATTTATTTTTGCGTAGTCAAGGGAACAGTCAACTTATTAGACAGCAGACAACGAAGTCTTCAAGTACCCGTATTGAACACTCGCAATTTAGTGGGACTGCGTGACGCAGGCGCCGGTAGAATCAGAACTTGCTGAGAAGGCGATCTGGTGGTCTCTTGACAGTTACTTGTTGATAACCGGATTTCACCGTGCCCGCCCTTGACGGTGCATGCGTACTTGCGGGAGATTAAGCATGAAGACGTGGCTGGGATTGCCCTGGCCATAGCACACGGGAGACTCTCATGCGCTGCTCACCCGCCCGCCCCCACGCGCCCGCTTCTACCGCTTCGCGCACAATGACGTTATCAGCTACCTTTTTGCTGTGCGCCACCGCGATTCCCGCGCTCGCGCAGCCCTACGCCACCGGTAAGCTGCAGGCCGATTCACTCTCCGTCTACAAGGCCAGCGCCGCAAGCACGGGCCAGGGCGTCCGCCCGTACGCGACGCAGGGCGATACCCCGGGCTTTGACGGCGGTGGTGGGCGCATCGGCGGCGGCGGGCACGCCATCGACCTCTTCCACGGCGCGGCGCAGGTGATGGAGGTGGACATCGCGCTGCCGTGCCAGGGGCCGGGCGTCGTGATCAGCCGCTCCTTCAACGGCGTCCAGAACGCATCGAGTTCCCCCTTGGCGGTCGCCGTCAGCAGCCGGCAGACCAGCGACGGCTTC
>DATAKA010000054.1:0-6408 GCA_036261855.1 Phycisphaerales bacterium
CCACGCCCGCGAGCCAGTGCGCACGCGCCGCGACCATGTCCTCTGCCCGCGCAGCCAGCACGCCCAACCACCACCGCGCCTCGACGGTCTTGGTCGCCAGCAACGGGCTGAACGCCAACGCATCGACACCGACGCACTTCTCGAAAGCGATCGCCGCGCTGGCGGTATCCCCCACGTTCATGAGAAGCCGCCCCAGCACAAACCAATTCGAGCACCGCCACCGCTGCGCGTGCGGCGATGCATCGGCCCGCTCGTCGAAGGCCCGCACACGCTCCTGGAACTCCATCACCCACGCCTGAGAGCACGCGGCGGACTCCAGCGCGTGGTACGCGAGCACGCAGAGCGCTGCGCCCTGGTCGGGCGAACCGATGCGGCACGACTCCGCCGCCCGCGCCGCGAGCGACCACAGCAACTCACCCGTCGCCCGCTGCCCGATGCTCACCATCGAGCGCACCAGCCAGGGATTGTCGTAGTCGCGCGCAAATGATGCAACGTTCCCGCCCTCCGTGGGGAAGACACTCTCCCGGTACCCGCGCTTGTCCTTCACCGCGAGCGGGTCCTTCATCGCCGTGACAAGCCACCACTCCGCGGCGACCTCGGGGCCTCGGAGTTCCCCCGTGGGCGACACTTCCACGTCGCGCAGAGTCCGGGCCGCGACAGGATGCTTCATGCCGCCGCCCGCGGTCTGCGCGTGGGCACACTCGACGAGCAACCCGGCGTCGCGAACCTGCAATGCGAGCTCCGCCCACGTATACACGTGCAGGTGGTGCGGGTTGGGGTCCCTGCCCGACTCGTCCGTCCAGTCGTTGGGCACGCTCGCGATGAGCCGTCCCCCGGGCGTCAGCACGCGTGTGAACTCGGCGAGCGCGGCACGCGGGTCCGGCAGGTGCTCCAACGTCTCAAAGCTGACCACGACATCCACGCTCGCGTCCGCCAGGTCAGCGAGTCGCTGCGCATCGCCGGCGCGGAACTCGGTCCTTGCGCCGCCGTACGAGGCCGCCGCATACGCCACGCTCCCCGCGTCCACATCGACACCAACGACTTTGTGCGCGCGACTGTTGTGAGCAAGGATGTGCGCCCCGTATCCCAGCCCGCACGCCGCGTCCAGCACGGTGTCACCCTGCCGCACCAGCCCGGCCGCAAGCATGTACCGCGCCACGTGCGCATCGGCCCGGCGCCCCGGCTCCCGCAGCATGTCCATGTGCAACTGCTTTTCCGCCGCGAGCCGATCCAGTGGCCACCGATCCCGCGCGGCCGTGGGCACAGGCTCCAGCACCAGCATCACGCTGTCGGGCTGCGCATCCAGATCGCCGTACGCCACCGCCAGCATTGCCCGGGGGTGCGTGCGGAGCCCGGCCTCAAAGCACCGCTCCTGCCACCATTCGCGCGGACGGGACGTCCGGTGCAGCGGCCGCTCGTCCGCCGAAAGCGTGGACACCCGCAGAACCACTCCCGCCGTTGCGGCGCCCGCGATCGAGGCGATGGCGTTTGGAATGTCTGCTTCATCCAAGTGGTGCAGGACATCGATACACAGAACCGTGTTAGCACGCACGGTGCCAAGCGACCACACGTCCCCCACTTCGACCGCACGCCCCAAGCACCGCGCAGCGCGTTCCACGGCCACGCCGGAGACGTCCACGCCGCGCACCGCGCACCCGCGTGCCCCCAGTTCACGCAGCAGCAGCCCATCGCCGCAGCCCACATCCAAGTACGCACCCACGCCGCCGCAGGCGAGCACGGTGTCCGCCAGTGCGCGAGCGCGATCGGCGTCCTGCGTGGTCGGCGTGGGCCGCCCGCGCCAGTACTCGTCGAAGATCGACCTAGTCGACGACATGGGCCCTCATCCTCAAGTCGCACACCCCGCCGAAGAAGTGCTCGTCCTTGCGCACATTCACATGGAAGAACGCCGCCTCGTCGCGCCAGTGCAGCACCCGCTGCGCGTTCATGGACCGGTCCTCCTCGTGCGTCACGCAGGCCTGTACCTCGTACAGGTCCGTGCCCAGCGCGCAATCAAAGACGAAGTCCACGGTGCACGCCTCTCCGGCCGCGAACCGCCGTTCCCAGAACGATGCGCCCGGGGCCAGCGTGCCCGCGCTCCACCCGGCCATGTCCTGGTTCAGGGTGCCCCACGAGTGCATCTTGACGCCCTGGCGGTTTCGGATGCGCAGCGACACATTGAGCTTGTCCTGCTCCAGCCGGGACACTACGCGCACCCGGATGCGCACCGGCTCACCGGGCGTGAAGTACTGCGTCGGCTGGCCCTCCGCGTTCAGCACCTGCACGTCCTCAACCTGCGCATCCAGATCTCCAAACGACCGCGCAGCCGCGTGCGAGTTCTGCTCCGCGGCCAACGCGGCACGCTCCGCGCCCTTGTCCTGCAGCACGTGGGCGAAGTACCGCTTCTCCTGCTCGTGCAGCAGCCGGCGGTATTCCAGAAGGACCTCGCCCGATGATCCTGACGCTCGCACCTTGCCCTCTTCGAGCAGCACCGCCCGGTCCGTCAGGCTCCGCACCGCTTCCTGGTCGTGGCTCACGAACAGAAGCGTGACGCCCCGGCCACGGAGCTCCTCGATCCGCTGGAAGCACCGCTTCTGGAACAGCGCGTCCCCCACCGCCAGCGCCTCGTCCACTATCAGCACATCCGGCTCGAGTTGCACCTGCACCGCGAACGCCAGACGCACCATCATGCCGCTGCTGTAGGTCTTGACCGGCTGGTCCAGGAACTGGCCGACGTCCGCGAAGCGCGCGATGGCGTCGAACCGCTCGTCAACCTGCGCACGCGTCAGCCCCAGGATCGCGCCGTTGAGGTACACGTTCTCGCGCCCGGTGAACTCCGGGTTGAAGCCGCTGCCGAGTTCCAGCAGCGCGGCGACGCGCCCTGCGACCTCCGCGGACCCTGTGGTCGGCGCGAGCGTCCCGGCGATGATCTGCAGCAGAGTGCTCTTGCCGCTGCCGTTTCGCCCCAGGATGCCCACCGCCTCGCCGCGCCGGACTTCCAGCGACACGCCCCGGAGCGCCCAGAATTCCCGGTAGTACCGCTTGCCGAAGGGCCGGAGCAGCGCCTGCTTGAGGCGGTCCTGCGGCTTGTCGTAGATGTGGTAGCACTTGCCCAATCCAGACACGCGGATCGTGGCCGGCTGCGGCGCCACCGCCGCGGGCTTCACTTCCACCGCGTTGTCCGTAAGCGTGCTAGAGGACATCCGCGAACCCCCGCTTGGCCTTCATGAAGACCGCGTAGCCGACCTGCAGCGACACAAGGCCGATGAGCGTCACAACGCCGAGCGCGGCCCAATCGGGCACTTGCCCGTTCACGAGCGTCCGGCGACCGCTCTCGACAATGATCGCCAGCGGGTTCCACGCCAGCACGGCCCGGAACGTCTCTGGCACGCGTTCGATGGGGTAGAAGATCGGCGTCATGAAGAACAGCACCTGGAGCAGCATGCCCTGCACCAGCGGGCGGATATCTCGCAGGAACACACCCAGCGCCGCCAGCCCCAGGGCGACACCGGCAGAGAGCGACATGAGGGCGGGTAGCACGAGCGGGAACAGGTGCAGCGTGGACGACACGCGCGCACCGGTCCCGCCGACCCAGGCATTGCCGGTGATTGCCTTGCCCAGGAGCAGCACCCCGACGCTGACGCCAGCAAGGAGCGTGGACGCCAGCACCGCGGCGACGGGCAAAACCTCCAGCGGGAACACGACTTTCTTGACGTAGTTGGGGTTGTTGACGATTGTGGTGGGAGCCTGCCCGGCGCTGGCGCCGAAGACCTCAAAGAGCAGCAGGCCCGCGAAGACGGTGATCGCGAAGCTGGTGGTGCCCTGCGGGGTTTCCGCCGCGCCCCACTTGGCCTGCCACACCACGGCGAAGACGAACGTGTAGACCGCCAGCATGAGCAGGGGCTGGAGGACAGTCCACAAAAGGCCCAGATGGGAGCCGCGGTTGCGTTCGCTGATGCTGCGCACTGCGAACTGGCCGATGAGGCCCCGCAGCCGCCACAGGTCGGTGGTCATCGCAACGGGGTTCAGGAGCGAGGCGACCGAACGGCGTTCGGACACCCGCCGCAGTTGCGGCGCGTGCTCGGGGACGGCGTGGGCGGGGAAGGTGGTCAACCGGGAGGGATCCTGGGGGCGTGGCCCTGGGCGGGCCCGCGCCGGATGCGCAGCCGGGGAGTATAGGAAAAGGGGAGGGGAGGCGTGCGCGGTGCGTGCCGCGGGGCCACGGGAGCAAAAAAAGAAAAGGGCCCTGCAAGGTTTACCTTGCAAGGCCCAAAAGTCGGCGATGACCTACTTTCCCTCAGAGAAGTATCATCGGCAGCAAAGGCTTAACTGCTGTGTTCGGGATGGGAACAGGTGTCTCCCTTTGCTTATAGTCACCGACAAACCGGTGGCGTGACCTTTCGGTCACAGCACCAGTCATGCGCGACTTCTGAACGAAGCCGGCACAACCGGACAGGCGACTATGTCCAAACTCATGAAGTCAGAGACATGAGCAAGCAAGCAATGCAACACCAACGCTTTCAACTTTGACGTCAGATCACATTCAACCGGGCCGAGACATGCGTAGAGCATGATCGCGGCGGCTGGTTGACGTGACAGGACATTTGACCGTTAGTACCGCTCAGCTGAAGGCATTTCTGCCCTTGCACTTGCGGCCTATCAACCTGGTGGTCTACCAGGGGTCTTTCGTCTTTCGACTAGCAGGCCTCATCTTGTGGGGGGCTTCCCGCTTAGATGCTTTCAGCGGTTATCCCTGCCGTATGTAGCTACCCAGCGGTGCACCTAGCGGTGCAACTGGATCACCAGGGATACGTCCAACCCAATCCTCTCGTACTAAGGTTGACTCCACTCAAGCCTGCAACGCCCACAACAGATAGGGACCGACCTGGCTCACGCCGGTCTGAACCCAGCTCGCGTACCACTTTAATCGGCGAACAGCCGAACCCTTGGGACCGCCTTCAGCCCCAGGATGTGATGAGCCGACATCGAGGTGCCAAACCGCTCCGCCGCTATGGACGCTCGGGAGCGATCAGCCTGTTATCCCCGGGGTACCTTTTATCCGTTGAGCTACGACCCTTCCACACGGGATCGCAGGATCACTAGAGCCCTCTTTCGAGACTGTTCGAGCCGTCGCTCTCACAGTAAATCCGGCTTGTGCTCTTACACTCGAGGCACGGTTTCCATCCGTGCTGAGCCGAACTTTGCGCTCCTCCGTTACACTTTAGGAGGAGACCGCCCCAGTCAAACTACCCGACGCGCACTGTCCCTCGCCCAGATTCATGGGAGTCGAGGTTAGGCCACAAACGTACACAGGGTGGTATTTCACCTACGGCTGTTCCTGGACCGGAATCCAGGCTTCAAAGCCTCCCACCTATGCTACGCAATGAATGCTCGTGGCCAATACGGGTCTATAGTGAAGGTCCACGGGGTCTTTCCGTCTTGCTGCGGGTAGGCGGCATCTTCACCGCCACTACTATTTCACCGAGTCGGTCGTGGAGACAGGAGTCCAGTGATTACGCTATTCATGCGCGTCGGAACTTACCCGACAAGGAACTTCGCTACCTTAGGACCGTCATAGTTACGGCCGCCATTCACCGGTGCTTCGATCGCGAGCTTCTCTTTCGATGACCCACTCTCTTGACATTCCGGCATCGGGCAAGCGTCACTCTGTATACGTCGACTTGCGTCTTAGCACAGAGCTGAGTTTTTGATAAACAGTTCCCAGACCCTTTTCTCTGCGGCCTCTTCTTGCGAAGGAGGCCCCCCTTATCGCTAACTTACGGGGTTAAATTGCCTAGTTCCTTCACGACCGTTCTCTCGCGCGCCTTAGGCTATTCGCCACATCCACCTGTGTCAGTTTTGGTACGGGCTAATCAGTGGCTTTTCTAGGAACCAGCTCACCCCGCATCGGCCACAAGGGCCTGGACGTCTAACAGTCCCGCGGAGCTCTGCCAATCCGTTCCCACTGAAGGCTCAGGAATATTAACCTGATGTCCATCGACTACGCCTTTCGGCCTTGCCTTAGGTCCCGGCTAACCCTGGGCGGAATGACCTTGCCCAGGAAACCTTGGATATTCGGCGACCAGGATTCTCACCTGGTTAATCGTTACTCAAGCCGGCATATTCACTTCTTGACGCTCCACGGACCCTTACGGAACCGCTTCGCCGCTGTCAAGAACGCTCTCCTACCGCGCTTTCGCGCCCACAGCTTCGGCTCTCTGCTTATTCCCGATCATTATCGGCGCTGGATTCCTCGTCCAGTGAGCTGTTACGCACTCTTTAAATGGTGGCTGCTTCTAAGCCAACATCCTGGATGTCACTGCAATCCAACTTCCTTTCGAACTGAGCAGAGATGAGGGACCTTAGCTGGTGATGAGGATTGTTCTCCTCTTGACGATGGATATTGTCACT
>DATAKA010000055.1:0-5972 GCA_036261855.1 Phycisphaerales bacterium
CCCGGCACCCTCTGCGTGGCCCAGAACCAATCTTCCACGAAGGCCAGTTGGACGCACTGAACCGCCGGCCCCCGGATGGACACATGGGTGTCACGCCACGGGGTTAGCACCTTGTGCAGACCCAGGTATTCGTCCCCGACATTGTGCCCACCGGTGAACGCCACACGTCCGTCAACGACGACTATCTTTCTGTGGTTTCTAAAGTTCAGCCGGAACGGCCGCTGCTTACGGGCTTTGGTACGGAAGCCGCTGCACTCACAGCCGGCATCCTTCAGCGCCTGGAGGTATGCTCTGGGCAACCCATGGGAACCGATTTCATCGTAAAGCAGATACACTCGGACGCCGCGCTTTCGAGCGGCAAGAAGCGCCCGCTGAAGTCGCTTGCCAAGCCCGTCGTCTCTGACAATATAGAACTGAACGACGATATATTCGCGCGCACTCTCGACCGCCTCCAGAATCGCGTCAAACGTGGCAGAACCGTTGATCAGAAGCGTGACCTTGTTGCCACTAGTGAACGGGAACCGCGCAAGCTTCGTGAAGCCCCGATCGGCAAAGCCAGCTTCGGAATTCGGCGGTACAAACGGTGCGAGCGATTCCAAGAGCGCTCGTGCCAACACGTCGATCTCTCTGCTTCCCTCCGGGCTGGCGCGCTCATACCCGATGAACTTACGGTCCCCAAGGACGAGGTAAAAGGGCAGGGACAACCAAGGCATGAGCAACAGTGAGATCGACCAGGCGATAGTCCCCTGCGCCGTACGACCCTTCATCACCACGTCCACGGCCATCCAGACGCCAAGTCCGTGAACGGTGAGTACGAGGAATAGATACGGCCAATACACGAATCGACTACTCCAGAACTACAGGTCAAGCGAGGGCCTGTCATGGACCCTGCACCGGCGCAACCTCACTCTCAAAAGCGATGGAGCCGGGTTCCTAAGGAGTGCTTCGGGCCTTGGGCTCACGGTCAAAGAACCGCTTGGAAGCCGCCGCGACAAACGTCTTGCCCGGCAGACTCACCACGCCGTCATCCGGCTTGACCCCGGCCTTCTTGAGCAGCGAACTCGCCCCCGGAGAGGGGCGGCATGAATGTCCGCGAACACCCTAATGGGGAGGCTTACCGCCTCATGTGGAGCCTCCCCGGTGTCTTTTAAATCGATGTCCTAGCGGGTAGGGGTGGTAGATACGACAGCCTTGGTGGCATTCACCAGGTCACTGGTCCGACGTTCATGGTCCCGCAGGCTGAGCAGCGTTTGCTCCAGGTAAGTCCGAATGCGTGGACTGCGGCTTGGGCGACGGCCCGCTTGGAATGGGAAGGTCTGTCATGAGACGGTCAACTCGGAGAATCATGGTTGGCTCCAGGTGTATCAAAGGGTGCGACAGAAGGCCTGACTGAGTGGCAAAAGATGATGCGAACAGACGCCATCAACGATGGGGTACGATGGCACAGCCGCAGGCCGAACCCATACCAGATGCTCAATGTGCCTGCTAACTGCTGTTTCAGGTGGCGTATGGGGAGATGACGCTAGCCGACAAGCTTCGCTTGACGACCACGGATGATTCCCTCATAGCGCGAGGACCGGGGCCGTGGTCAGGCAAGTACTCCGCTCTCTCGGCATCCAACGTGCTGGCCTGTCGAAGGAGGGGGCGCTGGTTCACTGTGCGCCTTATCTCAGTGATACCGCTACCCGCACGGTAGCCGGCGCTGCCGCTGTGGCCGCTGCGACACTCACGACGAGGCCCATCAGCAGCCCGACAACAGACCACCACGACGCGGTGCGCGTCGCACGGCGGGCCTCTTCCATAGCAACGCTGCCGCGTGCGATGGCGTTGTCCGCCGCCATGCTGGCGGAGGTCATGGCACCATTGCTGTCAGGGGTGGTCCGTGCGCCCACCGAAGTCGGAGTGCCGATTGCGGACGGTGACATAGCGCCGATCGGGGATACGGCCTGCGAGAGCATGCCAGCGCCGGACCAGACCACGAGAAATCCGAAGAGCGCAACCACGCCCCACATGGTCATGGCCTTGAGGGTGAGGGGAAGCGATCGTGGCAAACCAGCCAACCTCCCGAAAACAAATCCGCCCACAGCAAGCGACAGTGTGCCGGTGATCAACCACCACAGCCCCGCGACCATGCCCATGGTGCGGCCGGCGGTCCCGTCACTGCCGGTCGTCACCTCGCCCGCACTCGCACCCAGCGCGATGCCGAGCACGGTGAAGATGAACTGCAGGCCGATGGCGCACACAGCGCCCATCATGATCGGCCCCCAGGAGGCGTGGTCCCAGAGCGTCGCGACGCGGTCATGGCGGTCGGAGAGAGTGCTGGTTGTGGATACGTTGGCGGGAATCGTGGTCATGGAGGCCCCTTTGGTGGAAGAAAGTCACTCAACGAAACGCTCTCGGACCGTGCGGCGTGCCCGGTACGGGCGTGTACGCAGGCTCGAGGAAGACGCGGGAAGGGGGTGAATGTCGGGCCAAGCCCTCGCTCACCTACCCGTGCTGCAATGCCCCTCCCACCGTGTGGGGCGGGAGGGACGTGTGGTCAGGCGTGACTGACCGTCGATGCCTAGCGGCTGCTCTTGCCACTTCCCGATGCACCGCCGGAGCGGCCTGAGGAACCTTCGCCGCCGGAGGAACGGCGCTGGCCACCCTCGCGGCCTTCTTTGCCTTCCTTGCCTTCCTTCCCGTCGTTCTCGGTCCCGGCGAACTGACCTTGCTCGTCGCGCTCCTGCACTTCAGCGGAACGCTCGCCGCCCTTGACGCGGTCTTCCCGGGAGCGATTGTCGGTGGAACTGCTGCCGCCGCGACCGCCGCTGGTCTGCGGGCCATTGGTGCCGCGAGAGCCGCTGGTCTCGCCGCCGCGGTTGGTGGTGCTGCCGCTGCCGTCCTTGTTGCTGTTCTTGTTATCCTGCATGAAACTACTCCTGTCGGCAGAGCCGACGAAAAACGAGGACACGAAACCGCCGCCGCGCCCGGCATGAGCCTACGGAACATCCGTTGGCGATCCGCGCGGTGTGATCTGTTACCGGCTTGACCGACGACCGCCCGAGCTGCTCGCCGAACTGCCGCTCGACTTGTTGCCCGTGTTGCCCCCGGACTTGTTGCCGTTGCTGCCGGAGTTGCTCCCGGACTTCCCGCCGCCCGACTTGCCGCCCCCGAAAGAACCGCCGCTGGTCTTCCTGCCCTTGGTTGACTCTGCCATGGTGAAGTCTCCCTGTCTCGGTGCTGCTTGGCAACGCGCCATATGCCAGCACGGAGGTGTGTGTCACTGCTGACGCAAACGCAGTGAGTCACCTTACACAACGTCACTGCAACGACCACGGCGGATACATCCCTCATCAAGCACACGGGATGAAGGAGACGGTCTCTGCAGCGCTTGCCGCCACACTCTGCCGAACCCAGATGAAGCTGCGGAGAGCATCTTGTCGAGAGATATCGCACGGCCGGCTCTGAACGCGTGGTGCGAGTACGGAGCAGAACAGGGGGAGTTCCTTGACGCGTGCATGGCCCGGCGAAGAACCGCTGAGTGAGCAGCGCCGCTGCGACGGGTGCTCTCCGACAGGGTGTGGGTTCCAACGCCTTCGCCCGCTCAGGAAGCGGAGCACCAGTGGGACAGCGTTGACGGTGGAGGAGGCTAAAGGCTACAGGGGTTAGGCTTCGCGCCCCCAACACCGATGCTGCACGGAGGCCTTGAAAGCGGGGTGTCCGTACGGGTGAGAGCACGTTTGCCGTGCTCTGCGCGCTCCCGCATTAAAGACCTTTCGTGCCCTATCAGTGTTGATCCAGAATGACGAGCTCCATGCACTCGGCATTGGGAGCGATCTCACGTGCGTTCATCGCGCAGCGGGAATGGAGCACATGTCCCCGGTAGTCTGGGTAGACGGGTCACCCCATACTGAGTTCAACGAGGGAAGTGGGTGGGGGCGTCCGAGGTCCGCTCTTTCCTCTTGGTGCTTTGCCCTCAGTGGCCCAAGGTCTTCCCATGCTCATCCGCGCATCTCTAAGTATTGGATGTATCCTGACCAGCTTGGTCTTCGTGGCCTGTGATCGCGCGTCGGATAAACAAACCACACGCAGCAATCCCACAAATAGCGTGCCGGTATCGGGACAAACTCAGGGTAAGACGACTCGCAACCCAAGTGAGCGCAACACATCTACCGGGACCCGGGGAGAGCAGCCGGCGCGCGATGCTGGAGTGAAGATCACCGCGGACATCCGTCGCCTACTTATGGATGACAAGTCCATGTCGTTGCCTGCTCAGAGCTGGACGATCAGCACTGACAACGTCGGCGTTGTATCCCTGCGAGGCCAGGTTGCGAGCCAAGCCGAGAAGGACGCAGTCGGGGAGAAGGTCCGCAGCGTCACCGGCGTGAGCAGTGTGGTGAATGAGCTGGTAGTGAAGTAGAACGTCTTGGTGGCATGGGCATCACGTACTCAGCGTGCTGTTGCAATCGTCACCGTTCCCGTAGTTTGTACCGTGTTGTCAACAGAATGGAGAGCCCAATGTCGCAAGCGTACACAAACGATTCCGAGCAGAGTCACGAGTTCAAGGATGGCGTCGAAAAGGTGGGTGAACGAATGGGTGCGGTCAAACACAGCATCACCAATCTCGCCCACGATGCAGTGTCTACGGCCAGGGTGGGCGCCAGCGAAGTCGCGACGGACATCAAGCAGGGTTTGCAGGCCGGCAGGAAAAGTGCGGCACGGGCACTGGACGGGCTTTCGGAGTGCGCTGCGGACAATCCTCTGACAACGATGGGGATCGCGTTGGGGGTCGGGGTCGTCATTGGGTATCTCGTCCGCGGCTCCCGCAGCTAAGGGGGTGGATTACGGCTGCACCGGGCGTCGCTGCACCCTCGAGAGGTGCCGCGCTACCCCATTCATTCACGCCACACACAAGCGAGATCGCAATGCCGAAGTCCATGAAGACACTCCTTGCAGACCAGATCAACAACCTGTATAGCGCTGAGAACCAAGTCGCCCGTGCCCTGCCCGTGATGGCCAGGAGTGCCTCGAACGAGCATCTCCGCGTGGCGCTCGAACAGCACCTCGAGGAGACGGGTGGTCAGGCGGAACGCCTCACGCGGGCAGCGCAGATATTAACGAGCGAGTTTGACGGGAAGGTCTGCAAGGGGATGCGCGGCCTGCTGGATGAAGGCAGGGAAGTGGCGGAAGAGGGTGGTGACGCGAACGTCATTGACGCCGCGCTGATCGCCGTTGCGCAGCGAATCGAGTACTACGAGATCGCGGCATACACCACTGCGGAGGCGATAGCTGAGCAGTTGGGAGAGACCGAGATTGTTCAACTGCTGCAGGCGACTCTCTATGAGGAGTTTGAAGCGGACGAGGTGCTGTCCGATCTTCTGCGGCACGTGATACTCCCGGCGCCTGGGGCCATGGTGCAGCCATCGGGCCACTCGCACCCGGCTCCTCAGCAAGGAGCACGGTAGATGTTCCGCACGTGATTCTGTTGAGGGGGCTGGACTTTACCCTTCCTCCAGAAAGAAGGCGCTATGACAGCGGTACGGAGTGATGGGCTTTCACGATGTGGCTCTTGGTATCTGCAGACGCCCCCATGGTTGCTGGTGTGCATCGTTCTGCCCGGATGTGTGATACAGAACATGCGCGATGAAGTGGCGGCCACGCGGGCGAGTGTCGAGCGCATCGAGAACGTTGTGCCCGAACTGCGGGACACCAACGCGGCCCTCCGTACCTCATCCGCCCACATCGAGCAGTTGTACCGGGAGGTATTGAACGCCCACGTATCCCTGCGCCTTGTGTTGGACCGTCTGGATGCGACGAATGCCAACCTTCAGACCTCCGCGCAGCAACTCCGCTCTCTTGATCCCATGATGGGGTCGCTCAACAAGCTAGACGAGTCGTTGGCAGCACTGCGCCGGATGGTCGAGAACATCGATAAGGCTGTCCCTCTGCTCAACTTTTCCCGTGGCACTCAGCCTGTGGAGAAAGTCACG
>DATAKA010000065.1:0-51017 GCA_036261855.1 Phycisphaerales bacterium
GCGGCGGCCAGGACCATGGCGAGTTCGAGGAGGGAGAACGCGCGGCGTGTGGGCATGGGTGCCTCCGTGAGCAGCATACCGGATTGGTGCGGGGGTGCAAGGGGACGGTTGGGCTTGTTCGTGGTGTGTTGGGCGGGTGCACCGGCCGGGGGGCGGAGGGGCCGGGGGGGCGGGGGTGGGGCCGCGGAGATACCATGTGGCATCGGTCGGGAGGGGTGCGGTCGCCGCGGGCGGCCGCGGCATGTGCGCGGTTCAGCCTCCGGAGCCAACGATGAATGTGTCTTTGGTCCTCGTTCGCGACGATGGGCGTCAGCAGGATGTGCCGCTGAAGAAGGCGACGCAGGTGATCGGTCGCGCCACGGATTGCGGTCTGCGCATCCCGAGTTCGTCGGTGTCGCGGCATCACTGCGAAGTGGTGGTGGGTGAGGGGAAGGCGACGCTGCGCGACCTGGGCAGCAGCAACGGCACGTATGTCAACCGAAAAAAGGTTGCCACGCAGGACCTTGCGGCGGGCGACCTGATCTCGATCGGTGAGTTTGTGTTTGTGGTACGCGTGGACGGCGACCCCAAGGACGTGGACGCCGAGGAGTCGTACGACGAGGGCATCGTGCTCCCGCCGAAGGCTGCTCCGGCGTCGGCGGCGCCCGCTCCCGCGGCCAAGCAGGCGGCCAAGCCCGGTGTGAAGCCCGCTGCTCCGGCGGCGAAGCCCGCTCCCAAGAAGGACGACGACGAGGACGACCTGCTCTCGTCGAACGATCCTGACGACAGCAGCGTGGCGGACTTTGACTTCCTCGATGAGGACGACGACCTCAAGAAGCAGCCGAAGCTGTAAGCACACACGCCGCCCGGGGCGGGCGGCGCGTGACAGGGAACTTCGGATGGTGGCCGGGTGCCTTCAGGCGGCTTTGGTTTTGCCCTGCTGCGCGGGGGCGGGCGGCGCGTCCGTACCCCGGTTGGGCACGCGGATGTTGGTGCTGCAGGTTTTGCAGCGGACGGTCTTGCCGCGGCAGGACTCGGGGACCGCGAGAACCTTGCGGCACACGAGGTTCGGGCACATGATGCGGACGTGGGGCTGCGTGGGAGGGGTGGACATAGTTCCTCGCGTGGGTTTGATGCCACACAATCGGACGTTCTGGCGCGTGGGATCACGCGAGGTGGGCCGCGCGCGTACGCTGGGTGCGCACGCACTGATTTCCGGACTTTCTCATGCCGCTATCGGACCACAACACCGGCCGCTCCCGCTCGCAGTTGACCGCCGTGGTCGGCATGCAGTGGGGCGATGAGGGCAAGGGGAAGATCGTGGACCTGCTGGCGGCGCAGCACGACGCGGTGGTGCGGTATAACGGCGGCGCGAACGCGGGGCACAGCGTGGTGGTCGCTGGGGCGCGGTACTCGCTGCACCTGATCCCCTCGGGCATCTTGTACCCGGGCAAGCACGCGGTGATCGGCAACGGCGTGGTGGTGGACCCGTGGAAGCTGGTGGAGGAGTTGGACGGGCTGGCGGGCAAGGGCGTGGACACGTCCGGGCTTGTGCTGTCCGACCGTGCGCACGTGGTGCTGCCGTATCACAAGGTGGAGGACGGGCTGCGCGAGGACTTGCTGGAGAAGGGCAGCGCGGCCACTACGGGCGGTGCACAGGCACAGACCAAAATCGGGACGACGCGGCGGGGCATCGGCCCGGCGTACGCGGACAAGGCGCACCGGGCGGGCGCGGTGCGTGTGCGCGATCTTGTGAGGGCAGAGACGCTGCGGGAGCGGATCGGCTTGGCGCTGGCGCTCAAGGGGCCGATGCTGAACGCGGCGAAGGGCGTGGACGCAAAGGACATCGACGCGGGGGCGATCACGGAGCGGTGCCTGGCGGTGGGGGAGCGGCTGCGGCCGATGGTGAAGGACACCACGCAGTTTCTGCACCACCAGTTGGGGCTCGGGAAGGCGGTGCTCTTCGAGGGCGCGAACGGGTCGCTACTGGACGTGGACCACGGGACGTACCCGTATGTCACGGGTTCATCGTGCATCACGAGCGGCATCGGGACGGGCACGGGCGTGCCGGCGTCGCGGCTGCAGCGGATCGTGGGCGTGATGAAGGCGTACTCGACGCGCGTGGGCAGTGGGCCGATGCCTACGGAGTTGATGGGTGGGGCCAATGACGCGATTGCGCACCGCATCCGCGAGCGCGGGCGCGAGTATGGCACGACGACGGGGCGGCCGCGGCGCGTGGGGTGGCTGGATCTGGTCGCTCTGCGGTACTCGGCGATGATCAACGGTGTGACGGGGCTGGCGCTCACGATGCTGGATGTGTTCGCCGGGTTTGACGAGGTGCAGGTGTGCACGGCGTATGAAGTGAACGGGGAGCGGACGCCGCACTTCACGCCCGATGCGGTGGACCTGGCGCGGGCGAAGCCGGTGCTGACGGCGATGCCGGGCTTTTCGGAGGACATCGCGGGGTGCCGGCGCATCGAGGACCTGCCGGCGAACGCGCGGCGGTACATCGAGTTCATCGAGAAGACGGTGGGGGTGCCGGCGGACATTGTGAGCGTGGGGCCGGGGCGCGAACAAACGATTGGGCTGTGACGAATTGGCTGGGACGAGCGGCCTGTGATGAACGGCCTGTGACGAATGGCCTGTGACGAATGGGGATGGCGTGAGCACCCTTCAAGGACAACCTCCAGCGGCCGATGGGCAGTCGCACGCGGCGATGGACGCGGGGTCGCGGGCGGCGCTGGCGCGGATTCATGCGCACAACCCGGACGCGACGCCGCGGGAGTTGCTGCCGGATGTGCCGGTCGCCGCGATCCCGCGGCATGTGGCGATCATCATGGATGGGAACGGGCGGTGGGCGCAGAAGCAGGGGCTGGCGCGGCTCTTTGGGCACCAGGCGGGCGCGGAGAGCGTGCGGCGGGTGCTGACGGAGGCGGCGAACCTGGGCATTGAGGTGCTGACGCTGTACTCGTTCTCCCTGGAGAACTGGAAGAGGCCGAAGGACGAGGTCGAGGCGCTCATGCGGTTGGCGGTGGCGTACTTCCTTGGCGAAGAAGCGGAGCTTGTGGCCAAGGGTGTGCGGGTGAAGATTCTGGGGCGGCGGGAGGGGCTGCCGGCGGACGTGCTGGCGTCGATGGACCGGGTGGTGGCGGCGACGGCGCACTGCCGGCGGATCACGCTGTGCCTGGCGATGAACTATGGGGCGCGGGCCGAGATCGTGGACGCGGCGCGGTCGATCGCGCGGGACGTCGCGGCGGGGCGGCTGAAGGGAGGGGATGTGACGGAGGAGGAGTTTGCCCGGAGGCTGACGACGGGCGGGCTGCCGGACCCGGACCTCCTGATCCGTACGGCGGGGGAGATGCGGGTGTCCAACTACCTGCTGTGGCAGATCTCGTACGCGGAGATCCATGTGACGCCCACGCTGTGGCCGGACTTTGGGGCGGCGCACCTGCACGCGGCGGTGCGGGACTTTGCTTCCCGGTCACGCCGGTTTGGCGGGCTGGATGAGGTGCGTGAGCCGCGCTAGGCTCGTTTTCTCATGCGCTACCGCCTGATGCTGGGCCCCGTGATGATCGTGCTGCTCGTGCTCGGGCTGCTGGCTGATCAATGGCTGGACGGTCAGGCGATGCCCGCAGGGCTGCGCGAGTTTTTGTCGCAGTGGCTGCCGGGCGCGTGGACCGTGCGGGAGACGTGGCCGCCCGGCGTCGTGCTGTTTGTCATCGCGATCACGGTGGGGGTGCTGGCGGCGCGGGAGCTCTCGGCACTGCTCATCAGCGAGGGGATCGAGGCAAGCAAGCGGATGATGACGACTGCGGCGGTGGCCGGGCTTGTGGTGTCGTGCCTGGTGCCCGCGGCGTTCCCGGCTGATGTTGTGGTGCCGTTCACGAGCACGGTGGCGATGGGCGTGCTGGTGATGGCGATGGTGTTCTACTCGCGGAAGAAGACGGTCGAGGGCGTGATCACCGGCACGGGGGGCGTGCTGCTGGCGTTTGTGTACCTGGGGCTCATGTTCGGCTTCCTGCTGGCCATCCGGCGGGAGCACCATGCGCTGGTGCTGCTGTGGGTGTTGCTCGTGACGAAGGCGTGCGACATCGGCGCGCTGTTCACGGGGAAGGCGATCGGGCGGCACAAGCTGATCCCGTGGCTGAGCCCCGGGAAGACGTGGGAGGGGCTGGCGGGTGGCGTGGTGACGTCGGCCGCGGTGTGCGTCGGCGGTATGGTGCTGGTGGAGAAGTGGGCGGGGGTGCCGACGCCGGCGTGGTGGCACGGGGCGATCTTCGGCGGGCTGCTGGGGCTGACGGGGCAGGCAGGCGATCTGCTCGAGAGCATCCTGAAGCGGGACGCGGGGAGCAAGGACTCGGGGAAGAGCATCCCGGGCTTCGGAGGGGTGCTGGATGTGATTGATTCGCCATTGCTGACGGGTCCGGTCGCGTTCTGGTGGCTGGAAGTGGCGTCGCAGCGCGGATTCTTCACCCGGTAAAGCGGTGTGGTCGCGCAGTTTCGGGTATTTTGAGGGGCCTGACCATGTCCGGGGATGACTCCGGACGCGGCAGTCCGCTACAATGGGATGGCCCGGGGAGGCCACACGCGGAGCACTTGAATGGACGTGACGGCGAAGTTGGTCGAAGTCTTCCACGTCGACAAACAACTCAGGGGGCTGAAAAGCCGCCTGAAGGGTGCCGAGAAGTTCTTGTCCGAGCAGGACAAGGACTTGTCCAGCCTCGATGGGAGGCGCTCCGGTCTGGAGGCCGACCTCAAGAAGCTGACGGCCCAGGCGGCGGACGCCGAGGGCGAGATGAAGCGGCTGGACGCCAAGATGGCGACGATCCGGACGCAGATGGAGAGCGCCCAGAACAACAAGGAATACAAGGCGTTCCTGACGGAGCTGAACACATACAAGGCCGACCGGGACAAGCACGAGGCGACGGCGCTCGAGTTCCTGGGGAAGACGGAAGAGATCAAGAAGCAGCTCGGCGACATCGCGGGCCGCAAGGATGAGCGCGAGAAGGTGCGGAAGGTCGCGGCGACGGACCGGGACGCAAAGTCCAATGAGATCGCGGACCGCGTGCGTGAGCTGGAGGGCCAGCGTGCGGCGCTCGTCGCGAACGTGCCCACCGATGTGATGCGGGACTTCCAGAAGCTGATCGACCGGCGCGGCGATGAGGCGATGGGTCTGATCGAGGTGGTGGACGTGAAGCGCCACGAGTTCAACTGCGGCGTGTGCATGATGAGTCTGCCGGTGGACGCTGTGGCCATGCTGGCGAGCAGCGGGCGGCTGACGCGGTGCGCGTCGTGCCAGTGCGTGCTGTACATCGATCAGGAAGGGCGCGAGCTCATCCAGACGGGCGGCAAGCCGGTGAAGAAGCCCAAGGTGAAGGCCGTGAAGAAGGACAAGAAGGAAAAGGAAGAGTCGGCGCCGGCGTCGTAACGCGTGGTGCTGCTGACGAAGCGACTTCAAGCCCTCCCGGATCGGGAGGGTTTTTTGTTGGGTCCAGAGAGGCCTACTTCTCCGGGACGGCGGCGATGCCCTTTTCTCCGGGGGCGGGGACGAACCAGCGGAGCTTCCAGTTGCCGCGTTCCATGGTCATGTCCATGGCGGAGAGCTTGAGGCCCGTGCTGGCGAGGCCGGTGGCCTCGATGCGGAAGGCGCGGCCGCCCAGCGGCTTCCAGAAGACGCCGGGGGTGTTCTCGCCGTAGGGGACGGCGTTGAAGAAGTCGATGACGTCGTCCTCGCGCTGCTTGAGGGAGTCGAAGGCGAGGGCTGGGTCCAAGCCTTGGCGGTGGTACTCGGCGCGGGTCTCTTCGGACAAGACCTCCTTGGTGAAGAGGTCGCGCTCGTTCTCGGCGAGCGTGGTGTAGATGTGGATCATGAGCTGGCGGCCGGTCTTGGCCAGCAGCGTCACGGACTGGTCCGGGTTTTCGGTGCGGAGCTGGTCCTCGGGCACGCCGCCGGTGGGGTCTGTGCGGAGGTTGGTGGGGATGGCGACCTGGCGGTTGATTTCGGCGCCTTCGAGGCCTGCGAACCAGGGCTTGTAGCGCACGAGTTTTTCCTCGCGGGCGCAGGATGCGAGGGTGAGCGCGGTGAGCAGCAGGATGACGCTCGTGGTTCGCATGGGTGCGGTGGTCAGCGGAGGGCCGGCTGGGGCTTGGGCGCGGGGTGGGCCCCGGCGGGGATGACGACGGGCACATCGCTGGTGCGGCGCCAGCAGTCGTGGACCTGGAACTCCGGTCGCGGGGCCGGGAAGTCTGTACGCAGGTGTGCGCCGCGGGATTCCTCCCGCCAGGCGGCGCTGCGGGCGACCAGCGCGCCGACGGCGAGCATGTTCTGGGTTTCCCAGCCGGCGGGGTCGTCAAAGATCTTGTCGAGGGTGTAGCGAGCCCAGAAGTCGATCATCTCGATGCAGCCTTCGAGCTTCTGGCCGGTGCGTTCGATGCCGACGTTCTTCCACATGGCGCTGCGGAGGCTGGAGCGGACGTCGGTCAGGTCGAGCTCGCCGCGGTCGGAGGGGCGGATGTCGCTGATGACGGCGACGGGGGCGGGGCGTGCGGCGCGGGGGGACTTCATTTCCTCGCAGGTGGTGCCGGCGATTTCGCCGTAGACGAGGCCCTCGAGCAGGGAGTTGCTGGCGAGGCGGTTGGCGCCGTGGAGGCCGGTGCTCGCGACCTCGCCCGCGGCGTAGAGGCCGGGCACATCGGTGCGGCCCGAGGCGTCGGTGCGGACGCCGCCGATCATGTAGTGCGCGGCGGGGTGGACGGGGATGAGGTCCCTCGCGGGGTCCAGGTCAAACTTCTGCAGGATGGCGGCGATGCCGGGGAAGAGGCGGGCAAAGTCCTTGATGTGGCGGCAATCCAGGGTGACGGTTTCGCCGCCCTGGCGGGCGATCTGGCGGACGATGGCCTGGCTCACGATGTCGCGCGGGGCGAGTTCGGCGAGCGGGTGGACGTCCAGCATGAAGCGGTGGCCGGAGGCGTCGAGCAGGTACGCGCCCGCGCCGCGGATGGCCTCGGTGATGAGCGAGCGCGATGCGCCGGCGAGGTAGAGCGTGGTGGGGTGGAACTGCATGAAGGCCATGTCGGCGAGCGTGGCGCCGGCGCGGTAGGCCATGGCCAGGCCGTCGGCGGTGGCGGCTGGGGGGTTGGTGGTTTCGCGGTAGAGGACGCCCGCGCCGCCCGCGGCGAGGATGGTGGCCTTGGCCCAGATCATCTGGAGGCCGTACTTGGGGTGGTGCGTGATCGCGCCCATGACGGGGGCACCGACCTCGGCGCTGGGCGTGATGAGGTCCAGGGCGAAGCACTTCTCGAAGACGCGGACGCCCTGTGTGGCCCTGATACGTTCGACGAGGGTGCGCTGGAGCTCCGCGCCTGTGGCGTCGCCGTGGGCGTGGACGATGCGGGACGCGGCGTGGCCGCCCTCGCGGCCCAGGGAGATTGCGCCGCCTGCGCTGCGGTCCACGTTCATGCCCCAGGAGATGGCCTCTTCGAGCAGGCGCGGGCCGCGTTCGATGACCTGGCGGACGACTGGCTCGTCGCAGGTGCCCGCGCCGGCGGTGAGTGTGTCCTGGACGTGGGACTCGAGAGAGTCCTTTGCGTCGAGCACGGCGGCGATGCCGCCCTGGGCCCAGGCGGTGTTGGTCTGCTTGAAGTCGCTTTTGGAGAGGACGATGACCTCGCCGTGCTGGGCCGCGGCGACGGCGGCGCGGAGGCCCGCCACGCCCGCGCCGATGACGAGGGTGTCGGTGAAGATCTGCGGGAGCAGGGAGCCCCGGAAAGGGATGAGGTAGCGGCGTTGGTGGAGGAGGGGGTCCATGAAGTTCAGAGTGAAGGCGTGTCCGAGGGGCGGACGATCCGGAGTTTGGAGAGGCCTGCGACGATAAAGCTGCCCGAGAGGTCCGTGTGGGTGAGTGACGAGACCACGTCGGCGACCGTCTTACGGATGAGGTTGATTTCCGCTTCATCACCCAGGCGAAGGAGGAGGATGCCGGCGTGGGTGCCGGGCCTGAAGCGGCGGATGTCGGCGAAGTCCAGGTCGCAGGTGATCAGCATCCGTTTCTCACTCTGCGCGGCGTGCCAGACTGTCTCGTCGTCCTTGCCGTTCAGCAACTCGTCGCCGGTTGTGTCTGCGTCGTGGCCGAGCGACCGCAGGTCGGCGGCGGGAGATCTGGGTATGTTCTCGTCCAGCTTGAATCGCATGAGCGTTCAGGATGCGGCGCGGGTGATGGGCGGCGTGCCGGGCATCGGGATGTCCTGCAGCGAGGACTCGGCGGCGAAGGCGATGGCGGCCCGTACATCCGCTTCTGTCAGTGTTGGGTACTCGTTCAAGATTTCAGGGATGGTGTGGCCGGCCCGCAGGTTCGCGAGCACGACCCGGAGCGGGATGCGCGTGCCGCGGATGATGGGGACACCGCCGCAGACTTTGGGGTCTTGGTGGATGTGTTTGCGCCAGTCCATTGCGGTCTCCGGGGTCACTGTGATCAGTGGCTGCAGCCGCAGCCGCCGCTCCCTCCGCCGCCGCAGCACCCGCCCGATTCTTCGACGGCGTGGGGGATGCCCATGCGGTCGAGCTTTCTGGTAAGGAAGCCGGCGTGGTGCTCGAGGTGCCAGGTGTCGTACGCGAGGATGGTCTTGATGGTCATCGGGCCGTAGCTGGGGTGCATGATCTTGCGTTCCCACGCGGACTCGGGCAGGCTCAGGAGCCACTGGGAGCACCACTGGCGGAGGGTGTGGATGGTCGCCATGGAGCCGCCGATGGCGCGCATGACGCGGGCCTGGTCGGCCTCGGGCTTGTCGGCGTATTCCTTGGGGCCCGCGTCGTAGATGTTGGCGTCAACGAAGGAGTCCTCGTCCCACAGGGCGACGACGGGGTTCTCTTCGCCCACGGCGCGGCGCATGCGGTGGACGAAGACCAGTTCGGCGTCGGCGAGGTGGCCCAGCAGGACGCGGATGGGCCAGCGGCCCACGTTGGCGTCGGGCAGGAAGGCCTGGTCGATCTGACGCTCGGAGAGGTCAAAGACGCGCCGGTCGATGTGCTCGATGCCCTTGCGGAAGCGCATGGTCAGGTGCAGCGTGGGGATCTGCATCAGTTGTTCGCGGGTGGCCGGCTCGTTCACGTTGCGGACCATGTCGCCCATGACGGAGCCGGACTTGCAGCCGCACCCCCCGCCGTCCCCGCCGGTGCCGGACGTCTTGCAGCATTCCGTGGCGGGTTTGCCGCTGCAGCACTCGGTGGCAGCGCCGGACTGGTGGGGGTGGTCGTGGTCACGGAACGGG
This sequence comes from Phycisphaerales bacterium, assembly GCA_036261855.1. Taxonomy (GTDB): domain Bacteria; phylum Planctomycetota; class Phycisphaerae; order Phycisphaerales; family UBA1924; genus BJHL01. The sequence continues at coordinate 9,247 of DATAKA010000065.1, forward strand.
GCGGGGTTGGTCATGGGCAATGGTAGCGGTGGGGGATCACGCGCCGGGCGGAGCACCTAAAGTGGGCCATGGCCAAGGCTCTGGTGCTGCGTGCGGCGGGGACGAACTGCGACCAGGAGATGGTGCGCGCGTTCGCGGTGGCGGGGGCGGAGGTGGACCTTGTTCACCTTGACGCGGTCATCCGCGACCCTGACCGGTGCGACGGGTACGACCTTTTCGGGTTCCCGGGCGGGTTCTCGTTTGGCGATGACATCGCGAGCGGACGCATCTTTGCCATGAAAGTGCGGGAGCGGCTGTACCCCGCGCTGCGGCGGGCCATCGAGCGGCGTTGCCCGATGATCGGGGCGTGCAATGGATTCCAGGTGCTTGTGCAGGTGGGGCTGCTGCCGGGGCCGGAGGGCGAGTGGCCGGTGGCCGCGCCCGTGCAGACCGTGGCGCTCTCGGACAATCAGGACGCCCGGTTCCACGACCGCTGGGTGCCGGTGACGTACGAGCCCAGCTCGGTGTGCGTGTGGACGCGTGGCCTTTCCGCGGCGTTTAGCGCGGTCGAGCAGCACGACGTGATGCAATTGCCCGTGGCGCACGGCGAAGGGCGGTTTGTCGCCGCGTCGGAAGCGGTGCTGCGCGGGCTGGAGTCGCGCGGGCAGGTTGCGGTGCGGTACAACGACAACTACAACGGGTCGCAGAACTCGATCGCGGGGATTTGCGACGCGTCGGGCTTGGTGTTCGGTCTCATGCCCCACCCGGAGCGGTTCCTCGAGTGGAACCGGCACCCGTGGTGGACGCGGCTGGACGCGGGGACCCGTAGCAAGGAGACGCCCGGGCTGCTGATGTTCCGCAATGCGGTGGAGGCGGTGGCGGGGGCTGGGGTGTAGGCTGCAACCGGCCGCGGGCGACGCGGTAGAAGGTGGGCATGGCGCACACGCCGATGAATCACCTGCGGCGGTTGATCGGGAAGACGATCGAGGCTGATCTCAAGTGCGGGCAGTGCGGGTATGACCTGCGCGGGCTGAGGTATGGCACGCCCTGCCCGGAGTGCGGCACGCCCATGAGCGGTACGGCGAAGGCGAAGTTCCATTCGACATTGACCGATGCGCCGGTGGAGTACCTCTCGCAACTGCGGAACGGGTGCGCGATCATGCTGCTGGCGGGCGTATCGATGGTGACGCTGTGGTGGCTCGGGCGTTGGCTGATGGTGGGGACGGCGCTGGCGCCGCTCTTCCCGCTGCCGGCCGCGATGGTGTGGGCGGCGGGGGTGTGGATCGTGACGCAGCCCAGGCGGCCGGGCGTGCCGGAAAACGTGGATCATCGTGAGGAGTGGAAGCGGGTGCGCGATGTGGCGCGGTGGACGCAGTTGGGCTGGGTCGTTGCGTGCGTGATGTTCTCCGGGGCGGAGGGTGCTACGGCGGCGGCGTGGAGTGCCGCGCAGGCGGCCGCGGGCGCAACCCCGAACACGCCTATCGGGCAGTTGCCGGTGTTCACGCCGCCCGCGATCGCGTACGCGATGAACTGGGTGGGGGCGTTGGCGTTCGGCGGGGCGTTCCTGGGTGTGTCGGTGCTGATGATCTACATGGCGTTGCTGGCGTACTGGGCGAGCGACACGACGCTGGCGGAGCGGTTGAACTTGGCGGCGCTCGCAGTGGGTGCTGGGTTTGTGTTGGCGATTGTGGGGCTCGCGTTGGGGCCTGTGCTGGGGGCGGCGTACACGGGCATGTTCCAGTCTCCGAGCGCGGTGGTGTCGTTTGTCACGGTGGGCGGCACGTTCCTGGCAGGGTTCTCGGTCATCATCCTGTTCATCGGCATTGCTCAGGGGGCGTGGGCGCTGGTGAGCTTTGTGAACATGTCGCGGTGGGCGCTCCACAACTCGACCGAGCAGGCGGCGACGGACCGGCGTCGCAGCGAGAACATCAACCGGCGGATCATGGGCGGGCAGATCAAGCCCCCGAAGAGCCCGCGCGCGCCTGAGCCGGCGATCACTCGGCCCCACGTGCCGGCGGACGCGCATCGGAGGGGGGTTGTGACGGTGGAGCCGCCCGCGCCCGATGTGCCTACGTACGACCTTGCGCCGGGGCCCGAGGCAAGGGCGGTGCGTCACGAGGGCAAGAAGCGGGATGGCCGCTAGGACGCGTGCGAAAACCTACACTTGTGTGTGTCTTCGCTCCCTCCAGTCCGGCCAGCGCCCTCGGGCGTCAAGGTGCTTGTCGCCATGTCGGGCGGTGTGGATTCCTCCGTTGCCGCCGCGCTCCTGAAGCGGGATGGGTACGACGTCGTGGGTTGTTTCATGCGGCTGGGGTCGCCCGGGGAGACGCTGGACGAGCTGACGCCGGACGTGTGTGACGCGGGTCCCGCGCATGGGCCGCGGACGATCCGCATCGGGCACCAGGGGTGCTGCTCGATCAATGATGCGGCGGATGCGAGGCTTGTTGCCGCAGAGCTGGGCATTCCGTTCTACGTCTGCAACTTCAAGAAGGACTTCGGGCGGATCATCGACTACTTCGCGGACGAGTATGTCGCTGGTCGGACGCCCAACCCGTGCGTGCGGTGCAACGACTGGCTGAAGTTCGGCAAGCTGCACGAGTACGCGGGGCAGATCGGTGCCACAAGCGTCGCGAGCGGGCACTACGCGCGGGTGGAGGGCGGGCGGCTGATGCGGGGCGTGGACCACTCGAAGGACCAGTCGTACGTGCTGTTCGGCGTGCCGCGGGCGCAGTTGGGGCACATGATGCTGCCGATCGGGCAGTTTGAGAAGTCGCGTGTTCGCGAGATGGCAAAGGAACTGGGCCTGCCGGTGTTCGACAAGCCCGACAGCCAGGAGATCTGCTTCGTCCCTGACAATGACTACGCGGGGCTGGTGGAGCAGCGCCGGCCGGGCGCTGCGAAGCCGGGTGCGGTGGTGGACACCAAGGGGAATGTTGTTGGTGAGCACGGCGGGCAGCACCGATTCACGGTGGGGCAGCGGCGGGGGCTCAACGTGGCGGTGGGGCGGCGGATGTACGTCGTGTCCAAGGATGTGGCGAGCAACCGCGTGGTCGTTGGTGACGAGGCGGACCTGCTGGTGGCGGCGTGCAGTGTGGGCGAGGCGAATTGGCTGGTGGAGCCACCCAGCACGCCTGTTCGCGTGCTCGCGAAGTACAGGTACAACACGCCCGCGGTGATGGCGACGGTGCATGTGCGGGACGACGGGGTGGCCGGGCCGTCTGGGCGGTGCGGGCAGTTTGAGGTTGTGTTCGACCAGCCGCAGGTCGCGGTGGCGGCGGGGCAGGCGGTGGTGCTGTTCAGCGCAGACGAGCCGGACTGGGTGCTGGGCGGCGGTTGGATTGCGCGCACGTCCACGGCGTAGCGGCGATGGCCGACTTCGAGGTCGGACTTCGAGATTACGCAATGAAAGAAAAGACCCCAGGGACGCGTGTCCCTGGGGTCTGGATTTTCGCGGACTTTGTCAGGACTTAGAGGCAGGGGCCGCCGCTGAAGACGCTCAGGAGGGCGTCGATGTCCAGCGTGTCGGGGAAGAGGCCGTCGTTGTTGAAGTCGGTATCACCGCACGTGCCGGTGCTGCAGGAGCCACCGCTGAAGACGCTGAGGAAGTCGTCGATGTCGGCGGTGTCCGGGAAGAGGCCGTCGCCGTTGAAGTCGACGCTGTCGCAGGTCGGGCCGGAGGGCGTGCAGGAGATGGAGAGCGTGCCGGTGCCGGTCAGGCCGTTGGCGTTGCCGCCGACGCGGATGGCGTAGGAGTTGCCCTGGGTCACGGGGAAGTTGAGGGTCGCCGTGGTGCCCGAGGCGTCCACGCAGGCCATGTAGGTCGCGGCGCAGGTGCCGCCGTTGTAGACCGCGAGGCTGGGCGCGAAGCCCGCGTTGCCGGTGGCGGTGAGGGTGGCGGTGCCGTTGCAGGCCGCGGGGTAGTTGTACCAGATCTCGTTGAAGACCTGACCGCAGGGGGTGGTCACGCCGTCGGTGGACGCGCCGACCGTGGAGAAGGGGATGGTGCCGTTGTAGCCGATGCGGCCTGCGCAGTCATCGTTGGACGGTGGCACAACGCCGCCGCCGCCGGTGATGAGCAGGTTGTAGGTTCCGACGGAGCCGTTGTAGCCGGTGACGCGGACGAGGTAGGTGGTGCCCGCCGTCATGTTCACCGCGATGCTGGAGCCGAGGTTGCCGCCGCCGCCCGCACAGGCGTCGTCGTTGCAGGCGCCGGAGATGTTGGTGAGGCCGCACGCGGAGTGGACGCTGACGACGGTGTCGTAGGCCGAGCCGCAGGTGGCCACGGTGACGGAGCCGCTGGTCTGGGGCTTGTACTTGTACCAGACATCAGGCGATGCGCTGGAGGTGCCGCAGGAGGACGTGCCGTCATCGGTGGCGAGGGTGGTGTCGCCGGTGTAGGTGATGCCCGCCGCGGCCCACTGGGCGTTCGCGCAGACGTCATTGGCCGGTGGCTGCGGGGCGCAGGTGCCGGGCGTGATGGTGAGCGTGCCGTTGCCGGTGGTGGCGGTGCCGCCACTGGGGGTGTAGCCGCCGACGCGGATGAGGTAGGTGGTGTTGGCGGTGGGGGTGAAGGTGACGGAGGAGCCGAGGTTGGCCGTTCCGCCGGTGCAGCCCGTGGTGTCATCGTTGCAGGCGATGGCGCTGGTGGTGCTGGGGCAGGTGTTGCCCTGGTAGACGGCGAGCTTGGTGTCGTAGGCGCTGCCGCAGGTGCTGATGGTCATCGGGTCGGTGCAGGTGCCGCTGGTGTAGCGGAACCAGACGTCGGCGTTGATCTGGGAGTCGCCGCTGAAGAGGCACTCGACGGGGCCGTCGGTGGTGGCGTTGACGTTGGAGAAGGCGAAGGAGCCGGCGCTGACGCTGAGGGCGTTGGCGCAGGAATCGTTGAAGGGGGCGCCGCCACCGCCGCCGCCCGTGCCGGGCACGAGTGCCGTGGCGTTGACGGAGGAGGGGCTGCCCGCGCCGAAGATGCCGAGGGTGACCGCGCCGGTGGTGGGGGCGGCGTTGGCGATGAAGGAATAGTTGTAGATGGTGTCCCAGCGGAGAACGTTCTCGTTGGCGTCGTTCGCCTGGTCGTTGGCGTAGGTCCACGCGACGCTGGACGCGCTGGGGGCGACGCCCCAGTCGGTGCCGGCCTGGATTTCACCGCTGTGGTAGGGGACGTCGTGGAAGTAGTAGGCGCTGGTCGTGGTGCTGCCGGTGAGCGGCACGCTGAAGCTGCTGGCGCCGCGGTGGGAGTTGTGGTTATAGACCGCGTACTCGTAGCGGTAGGAACCGCCGCCGAGGTCGATGACCTTGCTGCCGATCCAGAAGCGGCCGTCGCCGGCGATGTCGACGGGGGTCAGGACGACGCTGGGGTCGTTGACGCCGGTGCCGCCGGACGCGCCGCCGCCGTACTGCTGCCACGCGAAGATCGCGGGCTGCTCACGCTTGGTGGAGTCGGTGAGGCTGATGCCGTAGTTGGTGCCGCTGACGTTGACGCGGCGGTACGACTGGTTGTTGTTGTCGACGTTGGCCGCGGCGTCCTCGGGCTGGATGTACGTGCTGGAGACGAAGTAGAGGGCGCCGGGCGTGTTGAGGTCGCTCTGGAGGACCTGGAGGCGTGCCTTGATGGTGGCGTTGCCGGTGTTGGTGCCGATGAGGGCGGTTGCGTCGCCGGGGAAGAAGCCGGTGGCGGGGTTCACGACGTGCTTGGGGCCAAGGCCGCCCTGGCTGCCGTTGAGGCCGGAGGAGTAGGGGTCGGAGCAGCCGGGGTCCAGGTGGTCGCAGGAGTGGCCGCCCGGGACGGTGGGGCATGAGCCGCACACCGTCTGGTTCAGCGCGCAGAAGCCGTGCTTGAGCCACGCCTGGCCGATCTGCTCGAAGCGGCCATTGACGAGGCGGTACATGTTCTGGCTGATGACGGGGTAGATGTTGGACGTGCCCTCGTCGATCCACGTGAGGGGCGTGGTGCCCATGTTGCAGGACGTGGTGCCCACGGCGTAGGCGTGGATGCCGCTGACTGCACCGGCGGTGGTGTAGTTCGACACGTCGGGCAGGTCGCCGACGATGACGTCGGGCTGGGCCTGGACGACAGCGGTACACCCCGCGGCGATGCAGAGCGCCGCGGCAACAACACATTTCGGTTTCGGCATTGGTTCGATCCTTCTCTTCTCGATTGACACCCGGAGCAAAGGGCTCCCCGATCCACACAGACGCCAAGGCCCGGGACTCCGGCCTTACGGCAAGTGTAAACCATTTTTTCGGATGTGCAAGGGTGTTGATGGACACAAACGGTGTGTGCGAGTGGCGTGATAGATTCTGCCTGCCGGGATTTCCCCGGGTCGCGTCGGATAAGTCGCAGGAACGTCCGAATGTCTACCGGCGCTTCCCACTTGCGCGCGTGGTGTCCGGTGCCGGTTCCTTCGTGCAGAGGAACAGGTAGTTGAACCCTCGGAGGAAGAAGTTGCCGTCCTCGGCGGCCTTGCGCCAGTTGCCGCGTTCGAGCTTCTGGTTGTGGCGGGTCACAGCGATGATGTCCACGGGCTTGAGAAGCCCGCCCAGCAGGTTGAGCAGGTGGAAGCCGATGGGCATGAAGTCGCCGCCGGGCTTGCCGGGGCGTTTTCGGAACGAGTCGCTGACGTAGAGGGCGAGGTGGCCGTGGACGCGGAGGACGCGGTGGCACTCGCCGATGACCTCGCTCATGGCGTCGTAGTAGGCCTCGCCGCCGTCGTCGCCGCCGGAGTTCAGCTTCCCGATACAGCGCGGATCGTCGGAGTAGTCCACGTGCGTGGAGTAGGGTGGATCGATGAAGACAAAGTCGACGGAGCTGTTGGGGAGAGGGATGCGGCGTGCGTCGGCCTTGCGGATGTCGGGGCGGGACGGTGCAAGGTCGCAGCCGATGCCCCTGCGGTTGAGGTCTGCGCACACGTCGAGCGTGGTGCCGCTGCCGCACATGGGGTCCAGCACGGTGTCGCCCTCGCGCGTGTAGCGCATGAGGCACTGCCAGATGATCCACGAGGGCGTGGCCCCGGTGTAGTCCTTGCTGCCCTGGGTTGCGCCGAAGCGGGAACTCTTGTGGAGTGTGCCGTCCGCGTCGTACCAGGTGTCGTAGTGCTGGCTTGGGTATTCCCAGAGCGTGGTCGTGAAGACGCGCAGGGGCGGGCGTGAGCCCGGGGCGACGCGTTCCGCGCCGGTGCGTGTGCGGGGCTTGTCGAAGGGGCGTCTCACCGCAGTTGCTCCGAGACCAGGCGCGTGACGGTGTCTTTGGCCTCGTCCAGCGTCATCTTGACCTTCGCGCCGGCGGCGCGGACGTGCCCGCCGCCGCCCAGCGTGCCCGCGATGGCATTGACGTCCACCGGGCCGGGCTTGCTGCGGAGGCTTATTTTCACGATGCGCGTGCCGGGCTTGTCGCCCGGGACTTCCAGCAGCACACCGGAAACCTGGACGGAGGCGATGCCCTGCGTGAAGTCGGTCAGGCCGCCGGTTTCGCCCGGCAGAGCGCCCGATTCCCTGAGGTCTTCCTGCGTGAGCGTCATCAGCGCGAGGCGGTTGTCCAGGCGGAGGTCCAGCGAGTTCAGGGCGCGCGAGATGAGTCTGAGGCGCCCCTGCGTCTCGTTCTGTTCCATTGTCTGGTACAGGCGGACGTGGTCGGCACCGGCGTCGAGCAGTTGCCCGGCCAGTTCCATGACGCTCCGCGTGACGTTGCTGTGGCGGAACCAGCCGGTGTCGGTCGCGAGGCCCAGGTAGAGGGCTTCGGCGACGTCTGAGGGGAGTTTGTCGGCGGTGGGGACTTGCAGGAGCGCCATGCACAGGCGCGCGGCGGGCTGGCAGGCGGCGGCGGCGGTGGTTTCGATGAAGCGGCGTGCCGCGACGTCGGGGTTGCCCTGCACGTGGTGGTCGAGCAGGCTCGCCATGGATGTGCGCGTGGAAAGCCAGTCCTTCATGGGCTCCAGCTGCGTCCAACTGCCGGTATCAACGATGACGACGGCGTCCGCGGGCAGCGTCGTCGGCAGCGTTGTGTTCTCGTACACGTGGTGCGGCGTCGTGCCCGCGATTTCCTTGAGCCATGCGGGGATCGGGCCAAAGTAGTGGGCGGCGGCCATGACATTCAGGTGCTGAAGGGCTCGGACGACAGCGAGAGAAGAGCCTGTGGCGTCGCCGTCGGGTTTGGCGTGGGTGAGCACGACGACGTCTCGGGCCGAGACGAGCGAGGCGGCGATCTCTTCGATGCGCGTGTTGGTCGTCCAGTTGGTTGCGGTCTGCTTCAAGCTGTCCGCGGGTGGTGCGTCCACGCTGATTCCTTCCGTTGCGCAAGCTGCCGGACGCGGGCGATGTCGCGGGCGATCTGGCCCTTGAGCGCGTCGAGCGAGGGGAACCTTAGTTCGTCGCGGACGAACGCGACGAGTTGGAGCGTGAGTGGCCAGCCGTATTCGGGGAGGCCGGCGGTGGCGGTGCCGGGTGCGTCCTCGATAATGTGGGCCTCGACGCGGCGGGTGGAGCCGTTTACGGTGGGGCGGGTGCCGATGTTGAGGGCGGCGGGGAACTGGCGGCCATCGGGCATGTGGGCGAGGCAGGCGTACACCGCGTTCATGGGGAGCATGGACTCAGTGGCGGCGAGGTTGGCGGTTGGCACTCCGATCGTGCGGCCCAGGCGGTCGCCGTCTGAGACGATACCCGTGAGTTCGTGCGGGCGTCCGAGCACGCGGGCGGCATCGTCCACCCGGCCGTGCGTGAGCAGCCAGCGCACGAGGGACGAGCGGGCGGGGGCGAGGGTGTGGTCGCCAAGTGTGACGTCGACTTCGGTGATGACCTGCGTCTGGAATCCCAGCGCGGGGCCGAGGGTTTGAAGGGTGGTGATGTCGCCCGCGCGGGACTTGCCGAAGCGGAAGTCGGCGCCTTCGACGACCAGTGTGGGCGAGTAGGTCGCGGCCACCCAGCGGAGGAACTGCTCGGGCGATTCGCTCAGCAGCGTGTCCTGCGGGCGGAGTTGGATGACGTCGGTTGCGCCGGCGGAGAGCAGGAGGTCACGCTTGACATCAAAGGTTGTGAGGCGCGGCGGGGCGGCCTCCGGGCGGATATGGGTGAGAGGGTGGGGGTCAAAGGCGAGCGCGATGACGCGGCCGCTCGAACTGGCGTGCTCGCGGCAGGCGTGGATGAGCGCACGGTGGCCCGCGTGGACGCCGTCGAAGGTGCCGATGGTGAGGGCGGTGGAGCCGGGGGGGGCGGGGGAATCGGGGGGGGGCACGCGGGGAAGGCTAGCGCGGCTGCGTTAGGATTGGCGCATCATGCAGACACGCGTTGGCGTCCGGTATCTTGGGCGAGTTCAGGGTGTGGGCTTCCGCGCGACGGCGCGGGCCACGGCGTCGGGCTTCCGGGTTTCCGGATGGGTGCGGAACGAGCCGGACGGGTCCGTGTTGATGGAAGTGCAGGGCGATGCCGCGCAGGTGGAGGTGTTCCTGTCCGCGCTTGCGGAACGGATGGCGCGGAACATCAAGTCGGTTCAGCGAACGGCGCTGGCGGTCTCGGAGGGTGAGTCGTCCTTCGAGATCCGCCGCTAGAGCGGGGGTTGGTGCGGGGACCAGCGTGTTCAAGGTGCGAGAACTTTGGGGCGATGGCCCGTGGCGCGACAGGGAGCGACAAGTTATCAGAGTCGCATATTTCCCTGTCAATCACGGGTCGTCGGTGGTTTGGATCGGGTATGCTTTTCTGGCGCGTCGGGAGCGTTCCGCACGTGCCCGTCATGGACGACGGGCAGGCCCCACGCCATTGGAGGTACCGGGCGATGTCCGAGAGCTACAGGGCGCTGTGCACCGACTTTTACGTGAACCAGAAGGTGGGCGTGAAGATGGAACTGCCGCGGACGCGGGAGACCATCCTGGATCTGTTTGAGCGCGTGCGCAAGCAGTTCCCGGCGATGACCACATTCCGGCGGTACCGCGATGAGCTGGCGCTGGAATCCGCCCAGACCGAGATGCCGCACCGTTGGATGGCGGTGCGTGGCACGAGCATCCGCAGCGGCACCGTGAACGCTGCGGAGCTTGAGGAGGCGTATGCGCTCCACCGGCAGGTGCTGGCGCTCGCGCCCAACTACCTGTCGATCTCACCGCTGGACGTGGACTTTGTCGAGCTGCTCTACGGCTTTGACATCCACGCGACCGGCAACCACGACGCGATCGTGCTGGACGCACTTCTGCCCGGCAGCCCGCTGGCGGCGCTGCTGGATATTCCCGATGCAACACCGGCGGACTACCAGCCGCTGGTGGGCGTGACGTTTGGCCCGGGGCGTGACGTCGAAGTGTACTTCGAGGTGAAGACGCGCCCGCCGGAGCAGAAGTCGCGCGAGCCCGATGGCAGCGAACCGATCAGCGTGTACCTCACGCTGCGGAAGTTCGGTGCGGTGAGCGACATGAAGGACCTGCCCAGCGTGCTGACAAAGCTGTCGCGGCTGGGCGAGCGGCTGATCGAAGAGCGGGTGGTGCCGGGGTTGCTCGTGCCGATCCGTGAGGCGCTGGGCTCTGGGAACGCCTGAGCGAAAGGTTGCGACCGGAGCGACTGGCCCGCCGGGTGGTCGGTGTTGCACCGTCCGTTACTGGCGTGCGATCGCGCCTCGGCAACCGGATGGCCGCACGCGACTTTGTGCGCGACTTCAGTGGTGCTTGGACTTGAGCCACGCGGCGTATTCGACCATGGCCTTGCGGGGCTGGTGGCCGGGCTGCCAGGAGAGGCCGGACTTGGCCGCGGACATGTCGGCGAGGGTGAAGTCCTGGTAGAACGTGCGGACGGACTCGGGCATGTGGAAGTAGTCGATGGGGAGTTTGGTGGGCGCGACGCCAAGCCCTTCGTACAACGCTTCCACGATCTGGTTGAAAGTGGTCACCGAACCGGACCCGAGGTTGTAGACGCCTGATTGCACCTTGTGGTTCAGGCCGGCCGCGGCGATGGTGCAGTCCACGACATCGTCGACGCTGACCTGGTCGCGGGCTTGCGTGCCGTCGGTGAAGATGCGGGGGCGCTGGCCGGTGAGCAACTGGCGGGCGAGTTGGCAGACCATGCTGGCCATTTTGCCCTTGTGGCCTTCGCCGGGGCCAAAGACGTTGAAGTAACGCAGGCCCACGATGGTGGGGAGCAAAGAGGGGTCGGTGGTGTGGGCGAGGCGTCTGTGGACCTGTTCCATCATCCACTTAGAGAAGCCGTAGACGTTGTTGGGGCGGCCCGCGGCGGACTCGGGGAAGGCGCGGCGTGCGCCGGCCTCTTTCGGCGTGCCGTAGACGGCGGCGGAGGACGCGTACACAATCGGCACGGCGGGGTGGGCTGGTGAGGCGCAGCAGGCTTCGAGCATTCGGCGGAAGCCGCCGACGTTCTCGCGGAGCATTTCGCGTTCGTCGTGCTGGGTCGTGTCGGTGATCGCGCCCAAGTGGAAGACGGCGGTGGGTCTGGTCTTCGCGATGAGGCGGTCCCACGCGACCTCGGCGACGGCGGAGGGGATGACCTTGCCGTGGAAAGGTGCGTCGTGCCGCCGCTCGTGGGCCTCCACGATGTTGGAGAACGAGCCGGTGCGGAAGTTATCGACGATGATGGTGTGCGAGTCGGGTGTTCTGCGGGAGAGTTCCGCGACGAGGTTGGACCCGATGAAGCCCGCGCCGCCGGTGACGATGAATGTGGGTCGGCCGGGCATCAGTTGCCTCCTGGCGTTTCGCCCGCGACCTCTGCTGGCTTGGGCGGGATGCGGAGGCGCTGGCCGACGCGGAGGTTGTTGGGGCTTTTCATCGTGTCCTTGTTGGCTTCGTAGATGAGGTTGGCGTGACGGGAGGAGCCGTAGACCTTGGCGGCGATGCGGCCCAGCATGTCGCCCTGCTGGACGACGTACTCGCTTGTCGCGGGTGCGTTGATCACGGGGACCTGCGGGGCCGCGGCATCTGGCGATGCGATTCTGACGGGGATGCCTTGCACGTTGCGGGGGTCGCGAGGGATGTTGATGACGCGTCCGGGCTTGAGGTCCGGCGGGTTCTTCGTGGGGTTGGCGGCGAGGATGGCGGCGGCGTGGTCGGGCGTGCCGTAGTACGTCTTGGAGATGGTTTCGAGCGTCTCGCCGATGCCGATGGTGTGCTGCACAAAGACGGGCGCGATGATGCCCTGCTGCTGGGGCGTGCGCGGGGGCATGGCGACTTCACGCACCTGCTGCTGCGCCAGCGTTGCGCTGGGAACAGAGGAAGATTGTTCCGCGCGGGGCGCTGCGGGAGTCGTGCCGACGGTGGGGGTCGTTTGCGGGTGGGACTGGGCGAAGGAGACCGGTGGATCGACCGGCCACCACCAGTACACGCCGATCCAGACCGCGACCATCGCGAGCAGACCAAGGACGACTCTACCTGTGCTGTCCTGCATCACGGCCTCCTTGCCGACGGCGTGGACGTCAAAGCATACACCGGATCCGGCAGGGGTGCCGGGCGGGTGGTGGGGGGGTGCGGGGTGCGGCCTCCGGCCACTCCCGCGATTCCGGGGATCGCTCACGCCTGCTGTGCGGCGGTGTGGTCGGCTTCCTCGTGCTTCCTGGACCAGACGATGGGGGCGGCCACGGCGACTGAGGAGTAGGTGCCCACGATGAGGCCGGTGGCGAGCGCGAAGGCAAAGGCCCGCATGCCTTCGCCGCCGATCATGTAGAGCACCAGGCAGGAGAAGAGGGTGGTGCCGCCGGTAATGAGTGTGCGGGAGAAGGTCTGGTTGATGGAAGCGTTGACGATTTCTCGGGTGGCGTGGGGGAGCTTGCCGCGGTTCTCGCGGATGCGGTCCATGATGACGACGGTGTCATTCAGGGAGTAGCCGGCGATGGTGAGGAGGGCGGCGACCAGGTTGAGGTCGATCTTGAAGGGGAGGAGGTTGAGTGCGATGGCGGTGGAGTGGGTGGCGGGGCTCTCGTAGAGAATCTCGGCGAGTGCGACCAGGCCGATGACGATCAGGACGTCGTGGATGAGGGCGACGACGGCAGCGATGGAGTAGCGGGGCGTCTTGAAGCGGACCCAGATGTAGACGCCGATGAGCATGAAGGAGACGAGGATCGCGACCGTGGCGTTGGCACGGAAGGTCTCGGCGATGGCCGCGCCGAAGGCTTGGACGCTGGCGGGCGTGCTCTCCTTCGAGAGCGCGTCCTGCACAAGGAGCCATTCGCGGTCGCGGAGTTCGGCCTCCCAGGTGACTTCGTTCTCGAAGACGCTCGCGGTCTCGTCGGCGACGACGATGACGGCACCGGTGACGGCGTTCTCGTCGCCGGCGGTGATGAAGATGTCACGCTTGCGGGCGAGCGTGTCGGAGAATCCGGCGGACTGACGCGTGGTGTCGAGGCGGTCGCGGAGGGAGTCGAGCGTTGGGGCGGGGGAGATGTTGTCCAGCACGATGGCGACGCCGCCCATGTAGGCGCTGACGTCCTGGCGGAAGTCCGGGCGGTCCACGGCGCTGCCGAGCACGGGCTTGTCGATGGGGAATGCGGGGACGGCGCGGAGGTTCGTCTCCTGCTCGCCGGCGAAGTTGAGGCTGGGCTTGGTCTCCAGCACGTCGGCGAAGGCCTCGGTGATGGGGCGGAGGAGGACGGTGCTGTCGTCGCTCTTGGCGAGCGTCTTGATGGTGAAGCGGTCGCTGGTGACGCCGTCGTCCTCGGGGTCGATGGGGTAGACGTCGGCGTTCTTGAGCTTGGAGAGCTCGTCGGTGTCGGGGCGGCCCTCGCCGATTCTGTGAACGCGGTCCTCGACATCCGCACGCTTCATGGTGACGCGGGCAGGGCGGGCGAGGGGGTCGTCGGCAGGCGGTGTCCAGCTCGGGTCGTTCTTGAGCGTGATCGTGACGGCGGTGCCACCGACGAACTCATTGTCCAGCATCTTCTTGCCCTGGACAAAGCACATGCCCAGGCCGATGGAGACGAGGATGGCGGAGGTGGTGAAGAAGGCGAAGCGGTACTTCATCCAGTCGACGTTGGGCGTGAGCCAGGACTGGAGCTGGGGGATGGCCATGGGCAGCATGGACGCCTTGCGCCAGCCCATGGCGACCATGGCCTCGAAGATGAAGCGGCTGACCACGAGGGCCGCGAAGAGCGTGGCGACGACGCCGATGCCCATGGTGATCGCGAAGCCCTTGATCTCCGGCGTGCCGGTGTAGTAGAGGACGACGCAGACGATGAGGTTGGCGACGTTGCCGTCGACGATTGCGGAAAGGGCCTTGTCGAAGCCCAGGCGGACGGCGGTCTTCATGTCCGCGCCGCGGTTGAACTCCTCGCGCATGCGCTCGTAGACCAGCACGTTGCTGTCCACGGCGGTGCCGAAGGTGAGGATGATGCCGGCGATGCCGGGCATGGTGAAGGAGGCTTTGGAGAGTGCCATCGCGCCCATGATGCACGCGGCGTTGGCGGCGAGCGAGACGACGGCGACGGCGCCGAACGTGAAGTAGTAGCCGATCATGAAGACGGCGACGATGATCACGCTGATGACGCCGGAGCGGAAGCCTTTCTCAAGGTTGTCCTGGCCCAGTTCGGGGCCCACGCTCGAGATGCTGATGGGCTCGGGGCTCAGCTTGGCCTGGAGCGACCCGCCGGAGAGCACGCGGACGATGTAGTCGATTTCCTGCTTGCTGAAGTCGCCGGTGATCTGGCCGCTGCGGCTGATCTCGCTCTGGAGGTTGGGCGCGGTGTAGACCTCGTCATCGAGGAGCACGGCCATGGGTTCGTTGACGTGCTCGCGGGTGAGGTTGCCGAGCTTCACGGCGCCTGCGGCGGTCATCTCGAACGCGATGCTCATGCGGCCGCGTTCGTCGAAGGACTGGCGGGCGGAGGCCACGGCCCAGCCGCCTTCTTCCTTGGTGAGGCGCGAGCCGCGGCTGTCGTAGCAGAGCATGTAGGGCTCGCCGTTGTAGACCTCGGCGATGTAGCCCATGCGGCCCAGGATGTCGCGGGCGTACTCGGGGTCCAGGGCCAATGCGTCGGCCTCGGCCTTGGTGTCGATCCAGTTCTCGATCTGGTTGACGCGGTAGAAGCGTGCGTCGGAGGACTTGACGGCCTTGGGGCCGCCCGCGCGGAGTTCCTGGCGGAGCCGCATCTCGTCGGGGTACTGCCCGACGCGCGGGGTGATGCGGAAGCTGAGCACGCCCGCACCCTTGAGCATGCGGATGAGGTCCTGCGGATCGTCGAGCGTGGTGCGGAGCTTCTGGTAGTCGGCGTGGAGGGTCAGGATTTCGTCGATTTCGGACTTGGCTTCCGGGTACTTGTTGCGGAGCTGGCTCTCGGCCACCTCGCGGGGCGAGGGGAGGGCGACGCGCTGGCCGGTCTGAACGTCCTCCACATAGCGCACGCGGGTGGGTGCCTGGACGACCTTCATGATGTCGTTGGCGGAAAGGCTGGTGGCGAGTGCTTCGGAGCGTTTGGCCTGGTACGCGACCTCGGCCTTCGCGACTTCCTCGAGCATCGCTTCCTTGGCGGCCGCGTCGGCGGCGGCGTCGTACTGCGCGCGGAGGCTCGTGGCTTTGTCGAACGCGGCGGCGGCCTCGGCAAGGCGCTGCTTGCGGATCTCCGAGCCCGCGGCGAACGTCTCAAGCTGCTTGGCGCGTTCCTCGGCTGGGGCCTGCAGGGCGGTCTGGAGGCGGGCCTCGGTGAGGCGGGCGCGGCCGAGCTGGGCGAGGCGGTCCTCGAAGGCCTTGCGTGCGACCTTGACCTCGTCGCGCGGCAGGGGCATCGAGATTTCAATGCGGTCGTTGCCCTGCGCGACCATGGAGATTTCCATGAGGCCGTCAGGGTCCACGCGGTTCTTGAGCACCTCGATGGTGCGGGCGATGACCGCCTTGGAGTCGTCGCTTGGGTCGATGCGGACCGAGTACACCATGCTCACGCCGCCCGCGAGGTCCTTGCCCTTGCGGAGCTTGGTCTCCGGGGGCATGAAGGCCCACACGAACAGGACGAGAACTGCGGCGATGAGGAAGCCGTTGCGGAGGAGGTGACGCATAGGGATGAGGACGGGCGGTGCGGGTCCGGGGAACGAAGACGGTGGAAGATCAGGCGTTGACGGGCTGCTCCGCCTCGGCCTTTGCGTTCTTGGGTTCGATGCTCGAGCCCGAGGACTTGGACGAGAGGACCGTCTGGATGGCGGTGCGGGCGACGCGGATGCGGCCCTCCTCCACGCGGAGCACGGCCTCGTGGTCGGTGAGCTCGGTGAGCGTGCCGATGATGCCGGAGAAGGTCTGGACCTTGTCGCCCTTGCGCATGGATGCCATCAGTTCTTCACGCTTCTTCTTCTCCTTGCGCTGGGAGAGGAAGGACATGATCATGATGACGCCGAAGACGGCGATGAGGGGCAGGAACAGGCCCATCTGGCCCCAGGGGCTGGCCTGGCCGGCGGGTGCGCCGCCGGGGGTGGCTGCGCCGGTGCCAGGCGTCGCCTGGACGGGGGCGGGCTGGGCGTTGGGCATGCCCGCGGGCTGGACGGGCTGACCCGCCTGCGCGAGGAGCGTCAGGGCGGGGTGGTCAAAGGCTTGGATGTCGGTCATGGGGCGTAAGTCCTTGCGATCGCGTGTGTTCGGCCCGTTAGAGGCCTTCCGCCCCGACGGGCCAACGGGCCACCAGGCCCGTCCAGTCGTCGGAGAGAATGGTGCGGCGGACGTCCAACATAAACCGTTGGAAGTGGCGGAGGTTATGCAGGCTGACGAGGATCGGCCCCAGCATTTCATCGGCGAGGAAGAGGTGGCGGAGGTAGGCCCGGGTGAAGTGCGACGGCGTGGGGTAGGCCGGTGAAGGGGTGACGGGTCCGGTGCACGCGAGGCAGTCGCAGCCGGGCTCGATGGGAGAGCCATCGTGGGCGTACTTCGCGTTGCGGAGGCGGATCTGTCCCTGGCTGGTAAAGGCGTTGGCGTTGCGGCCGTTGCGGGTGGGGAGGACGCAGTCGAACATGTCCACGCCTGCACGCACGGCGGCGAGGAGGTCACGCTCGTAGCCGACGCCCATGAGGTAGCGGGGCTTGGCATCGGGCAGCAGCGGGGCGGTGTGGCGGACGACGCGGGCGATTTCTTCCGGTGGTTCGCCGACGGCGACGCCGCCGATGGCGTACCCGGGCAACTCGATGTTGGAGATGCGGTCGGCGCACCAGGACCGCTGGGCGAGGTCGGTGCCACCCTGGACGATGCCGAAGAGGGATTGATCGTGGGGGCGCGCGTGCGCGGCCTTGCAGCGTTCGAGCCAGCGGACGGTGCGCTCGTTGGCCTCGGTCAGGCGTTTGGCGTGGTCGTAGGTGCCCTTGCGGGCGTCGCGCTTCTGGGCGGAGGCGAGGCGGGGGTCGACGCGGCGAGCGGGAGCACTTTCTGAGACTGTCAGCCCACCCCCTTCCCCCTCCCGCTGGGAGGGGGGGCAGTCGTCCAGCGCCATGATGATGTCGGGGCCCAGCATGTTCTGGACCTGGATGGCACGCTCGGGCGAGAGGTGGATCATCGAGCCGTCGACGATGCTCTTGAACGTCACGGCGTCGTCGGTGACTTTGTTGGTGGCGGAGAGGGAATAGGCCTGGTAGCCGCCGCTGTCGGTCAATATCGGCGCGTGCCAGTTCATGAACGTGTGGACGCCGCCCATGGTCTGGACGGTCTCTGGGCCCGGACGGAGGAGCAGGTGGTACGTGTTGTTGAGGATGATCTGCGCGCCGGTCTGCGCGACCAGGTGCGGGAGCAGGCCCTTGACGCTGGCCTTGGTGCCCACGGGCATGAAGGCGGGCGTGTCGAACGAGCCGTGGAGGGTCGTGACGCGGCCGAGGCGGGCGCTGCACGAAGGAGATTTTGCGGCGATGTTGAAGTTCAGTGCGGTCATCGGGGTTGTGGCTTTTTTATCGCATTCTTGCACTGCACCCACGAAGACGTGCGATCGCGATCGGCGGCGGGGGTTTGCGGCACAAGCTTGAGGAATTCCTCTGTTCTGCAGGGTGGAACGGAAGTGTTGCTGGTGCCGGCGCAAGCCTACAAGAGGCTGGCGATTTCGTACATGTGGTTGTTCCGCTCAGCCCTTCTTCGTCAGGAGCATACTCATGGCAAGGTACGCGGTGTGCATCGGCATCAACGACTATCCCGGGACCGGTTCCGACCTTTCGGGGTGCGTCAACGACGCGAAGGACTGGCGGGCGGCGCTGCAGGCGCGGGGTTTCAAGGTGCTGCCGTCGCTGCTGAACTCCGACGCAACGGGCAAGAACATGCGGGAAGCGATGCAGCACGTCGTCTCGATGGCCAAGGGCGGTGACACGGTCGTCGTGCAGTATTCCGGGCATGGCTCCTACGTGGATGACGTTGATGGTGACGAGGACGACGGGCACGACGAGTGTTTGTGCCCGTACGACATCGACACCAAGGGCGAGATCACCGACGATGAACTCTTCCAGATCTTCAACGCAAAGGCGAGCGGCGCGCGTGTCGTGTTCCTTTCCGACTCGTGCCACTCGGGAACCGTCGCGAAGTTCGCTCCGTCGTTCTCCCGGTCAGCCGCGAAGGTCGATCGGCGCGTGAAGTTTCTCCCGCCGCAGACCTTCTTGAGCAAGCAGCGCCTGGCGAACATGGGCGGCGTGAACGCGGGCTTTCGCATGGGCAAAGCGCCCGGCCGTTATGCCGCGCTGCTCATGTCCGGCTGCATGGACTACGAGTACAGCTACGACGCGGTGATCAACGGCCGCCCCAATGGGGCGTTCACGTACGCGGCGGTCAAGTGCCTTGCGGCATTGACGAAGTCGGCGACGTTTGCTCAGTGGCACAGGGCTGTCCGAACGATGCTGCCCAGCCAGTCCTATCCGCAGTCGCCGAACCTGTACGGCCCGTCGAACTGGAAGAAGTGGAAGGTCTTCGCTTAAGCGGATGTGTGACGCAGGGCAGGGTGTTGTTTCGCATACGCTCCCGCTATGGGCGACTCCACACGTCTGACGGCAGTATGGGATGAGACGAGCGGCAAACGCGTCATGGTCGTTGCGCTCCTGCAGGAAAAGATCACGGACTTTGACATCCCGGCGCTGGAGGCGGAGTTCCGGTCGCTGCTCCCGACGTGCGGGCACCGCGTGGCGGTGGACATGGGGCGGGTGGAGTTGCTGGGCTCGAGCGGGCTGGCGTTCCTGATCTGGCTGAAGAGGCAGTGCGCGGGGGCGCAGGGGAAGGCCGTGTTCTTCGGCTTCAGCGATGAGATCATGGGGATGCTGAAGCTGACGAAGCTGAACACGATGCTGGAGATTGTGGCGGGGAAGGAGGAGGCGGTGGGGGCGGTGTAGCGTCGGTGCTGGGTGCGTCGGAGTGCTGCCCGGCTCGGAGAGCCGGGCTACCCAGATCACAACTCGGGTGCAAAGCCTCGCCGCATGGTGTTCTCCGCGCTGCTGCGTGGCTCGACGAAGTGCAGCAGGTAGTCCTTGCCGCCGGCCTTGGTGCCGCCCCCGGACATGGCGAAGCCGCCGAAGGGGTGGCGGGCCACCAGCGCGCCGGTGATGCCGCGGTTGATGTAGAGATTGCCCACGCGGAATTCACGCTTGGCCTTCTCGACATGGCTGGGCTTTCGGCTGAAGACACCGCCGGTGAGTTTGTAGGCGAGGCTATTGGCAATGCGGAGGGCGTCGTCGAAGGTGGTGGCGTGGAGGACGGCGAGGACGGGGCCGAAGACCTCTTCGCGGGCGAGTTCGTGGGCTTCCGGCACGTTGAGGAAAATGTGCGGCGCGATGAAGCGCGACGCGTTCTGCGCGACGAAGGGGTTGCCCATCGGCAGGTCGAGCGCGGCGTGCTTGAGGCCGGAGGCCTTGGCGCGGGCGATGAAGCCGTTGATCTTCTTCGCGGCGTCCTCGTCGATGACGGGGCCGATGTCGGTGCCCGGGTGCAGTGGGTCGCCGATGCCCAGGGCCTTGGTGGCTTCGACGAGGCGGCGGGAGAACGCGGAGATGGCGGGGCCGTCGGGGCCCTGCTCATCCACGACGATGAGGCGTGAGCACGCGGAGCACTTCTGCCCCTGAAAACCGAAGGCCGACTGGCGGGCCGCGAGGACGGCCTCGTCAAAGTCCGCGCTCGTATCGATGATGAGGGCGTTCTTGCCGCCCATTTCGCAGATGACGTGCTTCAGGTGGGAAGGCGGTTGGAACGCAGAGGACGCGGAGAATGGCGAGGCGGGAGCCGCGGCGTGGAGGATGTCAAGGCCCACATCGCGCGATCCGGTGAAGGCAATGAGTGACACGCGGGGGTCGCGGACGAGTGCGGCTCCGGTGGTTTCTCCGGGGGCAGGGCAGAAGTGCAGCACATCGCGCGCGAGCGACGGTGCGACACCCGCTCCGGCAAGGGCCTGCTGCAGGATGTCGAACATGATGCTCGCGATGCCCGGTGTCTGCTCGGCGGGCTTCACGATGGCGGTATTGCCGGTGACGAGGGCCGCGACGGTCATGCCGCAGCAGATGGCCAGCGGGAAGTTCCAAGGGGAGATCACGACGGCGACGCCGCGGGGCTGGTACCACTGTTCGTCGAGTTCGCCGATGAACCGGCCCAGGCGCTGGCGCTCAAACATCGGCGGCGCGCAGCGCGCGTAGTACTCGCAGAAGTCGATGGCCTCGCACACGTCGGCGTCGGCCTCCTTCCAGGTCTTGCCGCTTTCACGGATCATGACGCCCGCGAGACCATCGCGCTGCTGGCGCATGAGCGCGGCGGCGCGGACGAGGACGTCGGCACGGACCTTGGGGTCGGTGTCGCGCCATGCGGGGAACGCGGCGTGGGCGCGGGCGACCATCTCCGCTGCTTGCGCCGGTGTGCGGTCGTTGGCGACCTTGGGCACGGTCGCGCGGGCGATGGCCGCGGCGAAGCCGGTGCGGGCGGACGCTTCGGAGAAGTCGTGGGAGGACTCGGTGAAGAAGGGGAGGTTGTTGGCGACGCCCTGGGGCGCTGGGGAAAGTTGGTGGCGTTGGGCGAGCGTGTTGAGGAGCGCGGTGTGGTCGGGTGTTGTGGGTGAACTTTCCCAACCCCTTCCCGGGCCTCCCCCCGAGGGGGAGGGAGCTTTGAGCAGTGTGCCGACGTCGGCGTTGTCCATGAAGCCGGCCTTGAGCCAGCTTTCGTTGCTGGTGTTTTCGAGCAGGCGGCGGACGAGGTAGGCCATGCCCGGGATCATTTCGCCGACGGGCACGTACTCGCGCATGCGCAGGTCCAGGCTCGCGGCGGCGTGCTTGAGCTGGTCGGCCATGCCGTGGAGCATCTGGAGTTCGAGGGCGTTGCGGGGCAGGCCGCGCGAGTCGAGGCCTGCGAGCGCGGCGGCGATGGAGCGTGCGTTGTGGCTGCCCAGCGCGAGCTTTACGCCGTGGTCGTTCTTGGTGCGGGGCATGCTGTCCAGAAATATCTCTGTCATCTGCTCGAAGCAGCGGTCGGTCTGCCACTTCTGGGCCCAGACGGGGCAGGGCCAGCCGTTAAGTTCGCTCTTGATGGTCTCGGCGTCCCAGTACGCGCCTTTCACGAGGCGCACGACGAAGCGCTTCCTGGCGCGGGCGGCCCACTCGCACATGGCGCGGGCGTCGTCGGGCCCGCTACGGAGGTAGGCCTGCATCGCGAGCCCGGCCTGGAAGTCCACGCGGTCCACGCAGCGGCGGAAGAGCTCGAGCGTGAAGTCCTTGAGCTCGTGGTGTTCCATGTCGAAGTTGACGAACACGCCCTTTTCGCGCGCGGTTTCGAGGATCGGCACCAGGCGGCGCATGAGATCGTTCATCGCGCCCTCGGGGTCGGTCGTGCTGAGGCGCGCGGAGAGGGCGGAGATCTTGACGCTGACGTTGCAGCGTGGGATTGAGCCCAGATGGTCGCTCTCGAGCCTCGCCTGCGAGGGCCACGCGGCCATGGCCGAGGGCAGGTTGGTGATGAGGTCCAGGTACTTGGCGGCGTAGGCGTCGGCCTCGTCGTCGCTCACGCAGACTTCGCCCAGCAGGTCCACGCTGCTCGCGATGCCGTCGTTCCAGAGGTCCTTGAGACCGGGGAGCGCGCTCGCGGCGTCCTGGCCGGCGATGAACTTGCCGGCCATGCCGGTGATCTGCTTGCTGATGACGCCGGTGGCGGTGCCCTTCATGATGGTGCCGGCCTTGAGGGCGGTGGCGATGGCCGGGGGCACGCTGACGCCGGGCTGGGAGAGGTAGTCGGTCAGGTGGTCGTAGATCGCGTCTGGCGTCTTGAGCATGGGGAAGGCGTCGGTGAAACGGAACATCTGGACCTTGAAGTTCGGGTCCTTCATGCTCCATTCCATCAGCCAGTCGGAGTAGAACTTGGCGGAGAGGAGGCTGGTCTTGTGGCCACGCGCTCGGGCGAGGAAGTCGGAGCCGATCTCAAAGATGCGGGCCTCGCGGGCGTCGTTGGAGGTTGCAGGGGTGGTGGGAGTGGCCGCCGCCGCGGGGGCGGGTGCGGCGGGCTTGGGCTTGCGGGAGAAGAGGGCCATGGAGTGGTCCTTGGATGGTGGTGTGGGGGTCGGAGAATGGTAGTGTCTGGTAATGTGGGCCGGGAGCGGGGGATTGGGCGCAGCGCGGGGTCAATCCGCCGGATTTGTTGCCCCGCGCGGAATCTGTGTCACACTCGTGATTGGCGGTACGAACGGCTTCCCGCACGGGCGCGGGGGCTACGGTCATCGGTTGCACAGACTCGTCTCAGTTCCGGACGCAGGATCGCGCACGTGAACAATCTTCGCCTCCATCCCGGCGTCTTCTCCGGCGGCTCTGACCGCTCGGACGTTGACCGCGTCAAGGACGCGACGGACATCGTGCGCCTGATTGGTGAGCACGTGGCACTGCGCCCCAAGGGGCGGGAGTACATGGGTCTGTGCCCTTTCCACGACGACCACAGCCCGTCGATGCACGTGGTGCCGCATAAGCAGTTCTACAAGTGTTTTTCGTGCGGGGCTGCCGGCGATGTCTTCAAGTTCGTGCAGGACTTCCTGAAGATGGACTTTCCGGAGGCGCTCGAGTTCCTCGCGGACCGCGCGGGCATCGCGCTCGAGCGGCGCAAGCGGCAGGAGCAGGACGCCGACGCTCCGGCGGATTCCATCTCGAAGAAGGACCTGCTTGCGGCCAACGCCATGGCGGCGTCGTTCTACCGCGCCATGCTCAAGCATGAGCAGGGTGCCGCGGGCCGCGCGGTGATCGAGAAGCGGGGTATCTCGCCGCAGATGGTGGAGGAATTCCAGCTCGGAGTTTCGCCCGACCGCTGGGATGGGCTCATCCTGACGGCCCAGAAGCAGGGTTTTTCTGCGGGGCTGCTTGGCGCGGCGGGGTTGATCAAGGCGCGTGAAGGGAGCAGCGGGCACTACGACGCGTTCCGCAACCGCGTGATGTTCCCTATCTGTGACCGCACGGGGCGCGTCATCGCGTTCGGCGCACGCAAGATCAAGGACGAGGACGAGCCCAAGTATCTCAACAGCCCCGAGACGAGGCTTTTCAATAAGAGTGCGACGCTCTACGCCCTGCACCTGGCGCTTCGAACGATCCAGCAGACACGCACGGCGATCATCTGCGAGGGGTACACGGACGTGATCGCGTGCCACCAAGCGGGGTTCCGCAACGCGGTGGCGACGCTGGGTACGGCGATGACCAGGCAGCACGCCGCGGAATTGCGGCTTGCGTGCGACCGGGTGCTGCTGCTCTTTGATAGTGACGAGGCCGGTCAGCGGGCGGCGGACCGGGCAGCGGAGGTCTTCTTCAGCCAGCCCATTGACGTGGGCGTCGTGACGTTGCGGCCGTTTACAGACGCGAAGGACCCTGACGAACTTCTGAAGCGCGAGGGAGGCGGCGAGGCCTTCAAGCGTGCGTTAGAAGGCGCGAGCGACCTGCTGGCGTACCGGTTCGCGCGGGTGGAGGAGCGGCTCAAGGGCGCGGGGCTCTCCGCACGGTCGCGTGGGATTACCGAAGAGATTGAACGCCTGGTGGAGTTGGGTCTCGCGGACGTCGAACCCGTGCGCAAGGCGCTCATCATTCGGAGCTTGGCGCGGATCGCGGGCGTCAGTGAGTCGGTGATCCGCGATGCAGTGCCAGCGGGGCGGCAGGCGCGGCCCCGCTTCGCGGGTGAGGTGCAGACAGGCGTGACCCGATCTGAGGAATCCGCGGCGCTCATGAAGCGGCTATCGAGCGGCACGCTGACGGGGCTGGAGCACCTCTTGGGGTGCGTGCTGTGCGAAGGAAACCTGTGGCAGGGCCTGACGGACGGCGACAAAGATGCCCTCTCGCCGTCGCACTTCCCCTTTGACGCACTGGCCCGGGTGGCTCAGGCGGTGCACGATCTTGGAGAGGACGGGGAAACGCCGACCCTGCAGCACGCGTTGTCACGGCTTAGCGAGCCGGATGACTCGGGCGGTGCCAAGGAGGCCGCGGTGCAGCTCATGAGCCGTGTGTATGAAGTGACAGCCGGCGACACGGAGCGGGTCCGGGCCCACTTCTCGGAGTGCCTCAGGATGGTTCGGCGCGACCGGGCGCTTGCTCAGGGAACGATCGAGACCAAACCGGGGGTGGACGACGCGGAGCGGACGCGTGCGGCGGCGGAGCGGATCGCCCTTGTGCGGGCGGACCGTGATGCGCACGGGCCAGATCGCAGAAAAGTGCCACGACCGCGGTGAAGTGGTCGTGTTGGGGGCCGTATTCGCCCGGCGGCGGGAGCGGCCCAACGATTGAACGATCGAGCGTGCGGGAATGGTGGCGTGGAATCGGGGTGGGCCAGATCAGTTTCTGGTTCTGGTGTTGCAGGAGTCCATGCGTGAGCGGTGAACTACATCCTGCCGTCGAGCAACTCATCACCGTCGCCTGCCAGCGCGGGTGGCTGTCGTATGAGGAACTGAACAACACCCTCCCGGACGAGATGGTCGATCCACCGGGGGTGGATGAGCTGCTCTTTGTGCTCGACCTCCACGACCTGGAAGTGGTCGATGAGCTTGAGTACCGCGCGCGTCTCCACCGGCTTTCATTGGAGCAGGGTGGCCCATCCTCCATACCAGGCACCGCAGGCGCGGTGCTGCCCCGCCTCTTCCGCGCGATGAGCGTTGCGGGCGGCGAACGCACGGCGGAAGCGGTCAACATCCGTCGGCAACTGCTGGGGCTTGGCCAGACGGCGGGCACGACCAACGGCGCGGCAGAACAATCGGTCGAAGACGCCGAGGAGCAGCAGATCCAGCGCGACCTCGCCGAGGTTGCGGAGGAAGTCCACCAGAAGAGCGTGGACGACCCGATCCGCATGTACCTCTCGCAGATGGGCAACATCCCGCTGCTCACGCGCGACGAAGAGGTGCGCCTGGCAAAGAAGATCGAGACGACGCGCATGATCTTCCGGCGGCGCTGTCTGGAGAGCGACTATGTCGTGTCCCAGGTCGTTGAGATCCTGAAGATGGTCCGGGGTGGGCAGTTGCCCTTTGACCGCACCATGCGCGTGAGCACGGCGGACCCGCAGAGCCGCGAGAAGATCACCCGGCGCATCCCAGTGAACCTGCCCACGCTCGAGAAGCTCCTCGCGGCCAACCGGCGCGACTGGGAACTGCTCCAGGCCGCGCGGCGCGAGGGCAACAAGGAACGCGTGCACGCCATCCGAAGTGGCCTGCGGGCGCGGCGCCGTCGCATGGCCCGCCTGGCGGAGGAGTGCTGCGTCCGCACGGGCCGCCTGATCCCGCTCTTCCGCAAGCTCCGATCGATCACCAAGAAGATGGTGGACCTGGACCAGGAACTCAAGCGTGTCGCGGCAGCGGCACGCGGCGAAGAGTTGGCGGCCGGCCGCAAGCGTCCGCGTCGCCACTACGACCCCGAAGACCTTGAAGTGATGCGTGAGGAACTCCAGGGCATGCGGGGGCTGGTGCTCGAAGAGCCGCTGGAGATGCACCGGCGCGTGCGGGACATCGCGACGGTCTTCTGGGAGTACGAGCAGGCCAAGCGGGACCTGTCGGGCGGCAACCTGCGCCTCGTGGTGTCGATCGCCAAGAAGTACCGCAACCGCGGGCTGTCGTTCCTGGACGTCATCCAGGAGGGCAACACGGGACTGATGCGCGCTGTGGACAAGTACGAGTACAAACGCGGCTACAAGTTCAGCACCTACGCCACGTGGTGGATCCGCCAGGCGATCACCCGCGCCATCGCGGACCACTCCCGCACCATCCGCATCCCGGTGCACATGATCGAGACAATCGGGAAGATCCGCGCGATTCAGAAGGCCCTGCTCCAGAAGAACGGCGTGGAGCCGACGACCGAGGAGGTCGCCGAGTCCGCCGGTCTCACCGGAGTTGAGGTCCGGCGCATCCTGAAGGTTGGTCGCTCACCGATCTCCCTCGACAAGCCCGTGGGCGAGAACGAGGACAGTGCCTTCGGCGACTTCCTCGAGGACTCCAGCCACAGCGTGCCCGACGACGCCGCGGCCCAGGACATGCTCAAGCAGCGGATCGAGGGCGTCCTCAAGACCCTCACGTACCGTGAGCGGGAAATCATCAAGCTGCGCTACGGCATCGGCGACGGGTACACCTACACGCTCGAAGAAGTGGGGCGGATTTTCAAGGTCACGCGTGAGCGTGTGCGTCAGGTGGAGGCAAAGGCCATCCGCAAGCTCCAGCACCCCGTCCGTGCCCGCAAACTCCAAGGGTTTGTCGAGAACCCGCAGCAGGTGAAGGAGCACCGGGCAGCGCCGCCCGCGCTCGCCCAGCCGGTCCTGCCGCCCATGCCTGCCGATCCTCCGGAGATCGTGGTGAAGGCCGAGGCGGCCAAGCTGCCGGAAGCGTTCCCGGGCTAAGGGTGCGGGCTTGCAGCCAGCAGGTCATCCCAAGAGCAGCGATTGTTGAGTGGAGGCGTCGTCGCCGGTCAGCACAACAGGGCAGGTCAGGCCCATCGTGCGCCACGTATGGACGATCGCGCGTGAGACGCCAGACGTGCTGCTGAGCCCCGCGAAGGTGCCGTCCGGGAGCCGCTCCCGCAGCACGATGCCGGCGACACACGCGCGGACAAAGTCCAACTCCATCGTGTCGCGCAGGCGGGCGAGGTGGTCGTCGGCGTTGGAGAGCATGGCCGGCGTCAGCAGGGCCGCCGGGTCCAGCAGCAAGGCCCATGGAGCCATTGCTGCGCTGCCACTTTCTGCGCCGACGCGCGAGTTTGATGCCGCGCGGCAGAACGTCACAAGGCCCGGGATGTCTGAGACGACGTCCTCCGCGTGGGGCCACAGCACGAGTCGCACCCCCCGGCGCTCTGCCTCCGACGTGAGTGCTGCTGATCGGGCGTCCCACTGGCCCCGCGCGGTCGGCAGCCACGCCGGGGTGTCGCTTTCCGCAATCGAACGGACCACCATGGTTCCAACCGTTGACGCCGTTAGCCACTCTGCCTCGGTCGGAGCGGTCCCCGTGTGCACGATCGCCCGCAGCCCGCCACTTGTCACGGGCTCAATGGCACCGCCAATGAGGATGCTGAACTCCCGGGGTTGAGCGTGGATGAGGGCGTGTGATTGCGGCATGGCGGTTGCGGAAGTCGGGCACGGTAGTCCGCGCCCGTTCACTCTACTCCAGCGAGCCCGCCATGCACCAGTTCCGTGAGGTCAAACCCGCCGATGAGTCCCGCCCGCACGCCCGGCAGGAGATGCTGAACTTCGCGAAGGGCCTGGGCGATCCGTCGGCGAGCTATTCGCTGGCGAGGAAGAGCACGCTCATCGACCAGATCATGGAACTGAACCCGACGGCAGCGCCGGCGTTCCTGGCCACGTTCACCGGGGAACAGCTCGCGAACTACCTCTCGCACCTGACCCTCTGCGCCGGGCCGCGCGGCAACACGCCGTGGATCCGGCCGGGCGATGCGCCGTCCATCGTGGCGTACCGGCCCAGTGCGTGACGACCACTACTTCTGATACTTCTGGGCCTCTGTCCGCAGTGCGGCCAACGCGTCGCGCTGTTCGGTAGTCAGTACCGACCCGAACTTTTCCTCGCAGGCAGCGATCGCCGAGGCGGCGTGCGGCTCTTCGACACAGAGTGCCACACCCTGCAGCCACGCGCTCGCGGGGGCATCGGTGGCCTGTGCAAGGTCGATGCGCCCGAACGCGATGAACGCCGCGCACTTGAGCGCGGACACGGGAGCTGCTCCCGCGACGTCATTGATCGCCGCTGGCGCACGGTCGAGGAGCGTGACCGCGCGGTCGAAACGCCGGTCTTCCAGAGCCTGCTGGGCCAGCTTCCAACTCGCGGCCGCGATGACGGTCTCCGCCTCGGGCACCCCCTGCTCTGCCATCATCCGCTCAGGCCGGACAAGTTCTTCCCAGAGGGACTGGCGGAGGGAAGCGTCGGTGGTTGTGTAGAGAAGGGTGTCAAGCTCGGGGGATGTCATGGCTCGCGCCAAGGCGCTGAGCTGGTCGCGGCCTTGTGGGGTGTCCCAGCCCTTGAGCCCGAGGAGCAGCCGGTAGCCCTGCGGGGTGGGGCGGTGGACAAGCTGGGTCTGTGCTGCGTACGGAAAGAGCTCGGGCTGCTCCTCCGCCGCTTGCAGCAGCGCGGGCTGCAGGTCCTCGTACCAGACCAGCGTCTGCGCCGCGGCTTGACGGACCGGCGTGGGGCCGATGAGCAACGACTGGGCGATGGCCTGCGCATCCTCGGTGGATCCGAGGAAGTCGAGGAGGTAGATGCTCGCGGGAGTTCGTTCCGCCACGGGGATGCCCCGCGCGATCGCGAGGGCACGTGTCCGCTGTACGTCACCGCGCAGGTGACCGGCGCGGGTGAGGTCCCACAGTGTTTCCAGGGCGCGTTCCCGGGCCTTGGATGGCCGGCTGGCCCATTCCAGCACGCCGTCGACACACTCGGGACCCTGGTACCGCTGCAACGCGAGGAGCAGGTCCTCGGCGACGGCTTCGTCGGTCTCCAGCCCAAGAGCGGCGATCACCGCGGTCCCGGCTCCGTCGGGGGCGAGTTGGCGCACGAGCGCCGCGGCCCGAGAGCGGGTCTTGGGATTGCCGGAGGAAAGGAGCCGTACGGCGGACTGGCCAACCTGAGGCCCCAAGTCCGCCGCGGCGGAGAGTTCTCGCTGCACCAGCTCGAACCCCAGCTCCTGAACGCACGCCATCGGGTCGTCCAGGAGTTCGGCCAGAAGCGTCGCCCGTTCGGCCGCAGGCGTGATGAGATGGAGGCGCCGCAGTGAGGCAATGAGGCGTGCTTGGGTTTCCGCGACCGCTGTTTCGGCGGCCTGCGCCCGTTGCGTCTGGGCTACCGCGATGGACGCCTGCCACTCTCGATCGCTCAGTGCTTCGGCTTCCGTGAGCCAAGCCTGCCACGCCGCGACGTCCGTCCCCAGGTCGGTGCGGCCCGAGAAGTCGGCGAGGACCCGGGCTGCCCCTTCACGGGTCGTGTCATCCGCGGTTGCGAGCGCATCGACGAGGGACCGGGCCACGTCCCGCGTCCGGGGCAAGGGCTCGTTCCGCGCGGCATCCGCCTGCCCGAGCGCGAGCCCGGCAAAGACGAGGACGGCGCAGGCTGGAACGACAAGCAACCGCACGAGGGCCCCTTTGCAAAGACGCGACTAGCCACACTACGCCCGGCGATCGCTCTGGTTTCGGAAAGTCGGGACTTTTGTTGTCGTGCGATGGATTCCATCAGGGCGTCGCACGCAGCTTTGCGAGCAATGCTGCAACTTCATCGTGCAGCCGCTGCATGGCTGCGTCGGGTCCGTCCTTCATGAGTTCATCATGAGGGATGGGCTTCCCGTATATGACCCTGACCTGCTTCTTCCAAGGCGTGGGCACTTTTCGGCTGCTCGGCCACGCCTCGAAGGCCCCATCGATGGCCGCGGGAAGGACGGGGCACTTGGAACGCCGAACGAGGAGGGCGGCGCCGCGTTTGAAGTCCTTCATCTCGCCGTCTGGGCTGCGGCCGCCCTCCGGAAAGATGATCACCGCGCGGCCCATGTCCAGCCGGCGGATGACCTCCTTGATCGACGCGGTGTCATTGCCGTCACCCCGGATGGGGATGGAGTTGAGCTGCGCGATGAGCCAGCCAAAGGGCTTGAAGCTGAAGAGCCCCACACGGGCGATGAAGTCAAAGTGCCGAAGGGGCGTGAGTGCGCTCCCGACGGCAGGTGGGTCCAGGTACGACTGGTGGTTGGCGGCGATGATGAGGCCGCCGGTCGCGGGGACGTTCTCGGATTGGTAGGTCCGGAGCCCAAAGAGCACGCGCAGCACCAACCAGCAGGTGGTGGCACACAGCTTGTAGAAGAGCAGGCTCGGCAGCGTCGCGGCGGGCTGCCGTGCCCGCAGTGCGTCGAACATCGCGCGAGCGTAGGACGCCGGAAGGTGTTTGGTCGGCGAAAATCGCCCGGTCGTCACAGTCAGCGTTGATCAGGACACCAGCGGATCGACCGGCTCCTCACACTGCCACACTCTTGGCCATCACAATCTCGTAAAGGGAATTGACGACCTGCTCGAAGGTCATGTTGGACGTGTCGACAACTTCTGCGTCCGAAGGGCACGTCAGGGGGCCGACCGCCCGGCTCTTGTCCGACAGGTCGCGGGCTTCGATCTCGCGCTGCAGGTTCGACAGGTCGGCCTCCACCCCTGAGTCCTTCAACTGCGAAAGGCGGCGATCCGCTCGGACGCGGGGCGAGGCATCGAGGTAGAACTTGACCCGGGCGTTTGGGAATACCACGCTCCCCTGGTCGCGCCCTTCGGTGACCAGCCGCTTGTGGTCGCGCGCGATGGCCTGTTGCTGTGCCACCATTAGTTCGCGCAGGGCTTTGACCCCGGCGTACGCCGAAACCACCGCGGTCACGTCCTGTTCGCGGATGCGGACGTTCATTGCCCGGCCACACGCGAGAATGAGGGGTGGGTCCTGCGACCAGTCAAAGCGGATGTCGGCCTCATGGACGGCCCTGATCAACTCTTCGACCTCGTCCAGGGCAATGCCCCGGTCCAGCGCCACGGCCGCAGCGGCCCGGTACATCGCCCCGGTGTCCAGGAAGTCCAGGCCCAGCCTGCGGGCCAATTCCCGGGCGACGGAACTCTTGCCCGTTCCGGCCGGCCCGTCGATCGCGATGATGATGGGTTCATTCAGGCTGAACATGTCATCGTTCCCCCGCGATGGCAGACCCTCAATCACCACAGGGCGGCCTGGGCCACCCGGACGGTTTTCGGGACGGATGGTGGGAGTGGTGCCGGCGCTGCTGGTCGCGTGCATGGCGTGCTCCTTGCCTTCATTCCCGCGATTGCCTCGGGGCTTTCGCGATCCCGATGGCCATGATAAGGGGGCGGGCGGCCGTGCCCACTCCCGCCAACACCGGTCACATAGTCTCTGGGGTGCAGGGCCTTGCGGCGGGGCACCATACCATGCCAGCACCACGATGGCAAAGGAACGAGAATCACTGGAAGTGCAGTCCGAGAAGGCCGTGCTCGCGGCGGTCCGGCTGCCAGGATCAACCTACGACCAGCGCGACCCCTTTGGAGAACTCCGGGCGCTCGCCGAGCAGGCGGGCGCGCTCGTGGTGGGAGAGTTGCAGCAGCGCCTCGAGCGGCCCGTTGCCGGCACGTTCATGGGCGTGGGCAAGATCGAGGAACTCAAGAACCTCTGCGCTGAGCTTGGGTCCAAGACCATCATCTTTGACCATGACCTGTCGCCCCGCCAGATCAGCAATATTGAGAAGGCCACACTCTGCAAGGTGGTGGATCGCTCGGAATTGATCCTCGACATTTTCGCGAGCCGCGCCACGACCAACGAGGCCAAACTCCAGGTGGAACTCGCCCAACTCGAGTACACCGCGCCACGCCTCCGCGCCATGTGGAGCCACTTGGAACGCATCTCCGGCGGTGTGGGCAGCCGCGGCCCCGGCGAAATGCAGATCGAAATCGACCGGCGGCTGGTGGCGGACCGGAAGGTCGCGCTCAAGCGCGACCTTGAGGTCATCCAGGCACGCCGTCGGCGCGAGGTGCAGGCCCGCAAACGCGAGCACTTCACGGTGGGCATCGTGGGGTACACCAACGCCGGGAAGAGCACGCTGTTCAACTCGCTGACGGCGGGTGGCGCATACGCGGACAACCGGCTGTTCGCAACCCTGGTCACACGCACGCGCCAGTGGGATGTGGGCCCCGGCATCAGCGTGATGCTGTCCGATACCGTCGGGTTTGTGCGCGATATTCCGCACCACCTCGTGGCTTCGTTCAAAGCGACCTTGGAAGAGGCGACGCACGCCGACCTGCTGCTCATCGTCCTGGACATCTCCGACCCAGCGGCGGAATTGCACTACAACACCGTGACCAGCACGCTGGACGAGTTGATGGCAGAGGTGGCGGAAACCGAGAACGTCGGCGGCGAGAAGGGCTGGAAGCCGCCGCCCCGCATCCTGCTGCTCAACAAGGCGGACCGCGTTCAGGACAACCGCGATGTGCTGGTGTGGCAGCGAAAGGTGGACGGGGCCATGCCCCTCTGCGCCCTCCCGCCCCGCGCAGGCGACCCCGCACCGACGGGCCAGGAGGAACTGCGGCGGCTCGTGCTTGAGTACGCGCAGGGTGGTGTTGAGACGTTCGACGTGACGGTCCCGCTGGAAGACGCCAAGACGATCAGCCTCATCGAGCGCCAGGGCCAAGTGCTTTCGCGGGACTACGCCATGGACGCCAAGCCCCCGACCGTGACGCTGCGTGCGAGAATCGGTCGACGACAACTCGCAGCCCTCAAGAGCGCGGGAGCGCGACTTGAACTTGCGGACGAGCGGGGCGAGCGTGTTGTGCTCAGCACAGCGCTCGACCAGGCCAGCGGTTGGGGGCGGTAGATCGCGTTCTTTTCGTTGGCACGCGGACCCAGCCGCGGTGAAGTTACTCACTGGGCTTGCGGGCGATCCACGTCATCGCGCCCGCGATCTTCGCGGCGGTCATGGCCGCGTCGTGCGGCGGGCGGCCCTGGGACTTGCGGCGCATGTTCGCGAGGACGGTTTGGGCCCGATAGACACCGTGGAAAAGGCTGCCGAGTGGGGCCAGTGCGCGGAAGGGCCCTTGGAAGGCCATGCGCGGCAGGGCCTTGAAGCCGTGCCAGCCGCGCCCCGGATACACGTTCACGATGTCGAGTTCCGCCGCGGTGAGCAGTTCGATGGCGGCGTTGGGCGACATGTGGAAGAAGCTCTCGTCGTGCCAGGGCTCCATGAAGGAGCAGTTGCCGAGGTAGTACCCGCCGGGCTTGAGGACGCGTTTGGCTTCCTGGGCGGCGCGAAGCGGGCAGGCGAGGTGCTCGTTCACGGCCGCGGCGTAGACCACGTCCACGCACGCGTCGCGGAGCGGGAGGAAGTGGGCGTCGCACAACAGGTCGGGCCCGCCGAACTTCCGGAGGAACTCGTAGACGCGGGTCTTAGAGACGTCCGTGCCCAGGTAGCGGAGGTTGTGCTTGTTCATCCACGCGCGGTTCTGGCCGCCGCCGCAGCCGATTTCGAGTACCAGGGCGCCGCGCGTGATGGGGGCGGGCGTGGTCGCCTTGCCCGCGAGGAGCGCCGCGTGGGCGGCATCCATGTGGTAGGGCAGGTCTTGGCGGAGTTCTGTTGCGGGCCAGGCCAGCACGCGGCGCTTGAGGTCGTCGCTCACCACGCTGCGTGGCGAGGTGAACGTGAATGACACGGTCGCCTTCGCGCGGGCACTCATCAATCGAGGTGTCGCTTCTTCGTGCTGAAAGGTCTCGCCGCATGCGCGGCATGACTGTGTGTCGGTGAGTGCAGCACAGCACACCGGGCATGCAAGCAGGGGCATCCACTCCGCGATCGCCATAGGCGGACATTATCGGCTATCGCGGTCGGGGTG
Organism: Phycisphaerales bacterium; assembly: GCA_036261855.1. GTDB lineage: Bacteria > Planctomycetota > Phycisphaerae > Phycisphaerales > UBA1924 > BJHL01. The sequence goes on from DATAKA010000065.1 coordinate 42,922, forward strand.
CTGGAGGCTCGGTTAGTCTGATTGCGAGCTTGGGCTGGCGGCGGGTTTGGCCGCGGGGCTCGTTGTGCCCTCTCGATCGAAGGTGCGGGTGCCTTTGGTCCGCGTGGGGCGGTAGCCATCGATGGCGCGGTGCACATAGTCCGGGGCGCGGACCACGAAGGCCTTGGACACCGTGTGCAGGAGGATGGTCGCAGCATCGCCGCCGTTCTCGACCCATGCCGCGGGTTCGCACGTCTGCACGATGATCTGGCGGAGTTCCTCCGCACGCACGGGGTAGGCGCGTTCGTCGTGCATGCCCGCGGCCAATCTCCGGTGCGGCAGGGACGTGGCAGTCTTGACGGGGCCTGTCGGCTGGATGCCATGCTGGAGCAATGCGTCATCCGGATCAAACATGTCGATGGCGGGGAGCAGGACGTCCGCGACGTCGTACGCGTACGTTCGGGTCCACTTGTTGAGGCGCTCGCGCGGTCCGATCTGGAGCGTGCCCGTGTCGCTGATCTGCCACGTGCTGCCGTCGCCCTTGGCACGCGTGTCGGCGCGTTCAAGGATTTTCTCGAGCACATCGATCAGACCCTGGTTGGTCGCGGCAAGGGAGATACGCCGGTCGGGCCGCAGGCCGATGGTCGGGTTGTCCTCGTCGATCCACAGCACCATCACGTCGGCGCCGGTTGTGTCCCTGAGGTATGCGAAAGCGTCCTGGAGTGAAACGTCCTGCCAGTTCACGGTGACGTGTTTGTCGAGCCGTGCCAGCGTCACCATGCGTGGGTCGGCATCAGGCAATGGTTGCGGCGACTTCTCGGGAGCTGACTGGTCTCGTGAAGCCACGGTTGGCTGCTGCGAGGCGTGCGGGGGTGCAGTTGATTGCGCGTGCGCGATCTGCTTCGTGCTGCGGTGTTGAGCCGGGATCGCGGGGGCGACGGGCGTGGCGGTCGAGCCGTTGAGTTCCCACGCGGTGCCCGGCAGGGCGGCCCCGGAGGCGCTACAGGAGCATGTTTCGCACGCGATGAGCCCGCTCAGCGCGAACGCGGCTATCGAGACGCAGGCGCGGGCTGTCGTGGCGCCGTCGGCGGACTGGGTGAACATGCGGATGCTCCAAGGGGCGTGGTGCTGGCAGTGTTCCCGCAGGCTGGCCGGAGGCCGCACGACACGCCCCCATACCTTACCACGTGACGAGGGGTCCGGTTGCGGGTTGTTGCCTCGCGGCGGCCATGTGACCTAATATCCCCTCCCCCAGCCGGGCCTTCCCGGGCTCACACTGGGGATGGCAGGGAAGGGTTCTCTGCCGACAAGTTCACTTGGTCCGCCTGCCCTCTCAGGCCGGAGTTTGGAGTTCGTATGGTCACGATTCGTCTGCAGCGTCACGGTCGCAAGAACCGCCCCTTTTACCGCATCGTCGCGATGGACCATCTCTCGCGCCGTGAGGGCCCCGTCCTCGAGAACCTGGGCATCTACGACCCGGTCAACCCCAAGGCTGACCAGCAGGTCCGCATCAACGACGAGCGCGCAAAGCACTGGCTCGGCAAGGGCGCTCAGCCCAGCGACACCGTCCGCGATCTTTTCGCGAAGCGCGGCCTGGTTGACGTGAAGCTCTGGGAGAAGGACCGCGAGCACGACCGCAAACGCATGCAGGCGCGCCTCGCCAAGGCCGCGGCCGAGGGCGAAAAGAAGGAAGAGAAGAAGAGCTGAGAGCGGTCGCTGCCACCGGTGCTTTATGCATCGACGGCCGACCGATCCTGCACCGTTGCACACCGAACCGAGGAGCATTGCTCCTCGGTTTTTTCATTCCACGTCTGTGCGATCGGTTGCCAATGCCCTCACGACCGCGTCACGTAGGTTCTCGCCGCCCATGTTCTTGGCGATGATGCGTCCGTCCTTGCCCACCAGGAACACGTTGGGTGTGGAGTTGACGTTGTACAGCGTCCCGATCGGGTTCACGCCGGCGGGGCCGAGCACCAGCTGCGGCCAGGGCATGCGTTGACGCTTCAGGAATCGCTCGACCGCGCGAGGGTCGGCGTCCATCGCCACGCCGATGACCGCGAAGTTACCCGTTGGCGCGAATTCCTCGTGCACCTTGGCAAGGTGCTTCATGTCCGCGAGGCAGATGGCGCACCAGGTGGCCCAGAAGTCGACGAGCACCACCTTGCCCTTGAGGGCGCTGAGTGAGACGGTAGAGCCGTCCACCGTGGTGCCTGTAAAGTCGGGCGCCGCATCGCCGACTTCGAGTGTTTTGAGGATGCGGTCTACCCGGATGTCGGCAGCGACTTCGCCCGCCTCCGAAACTCGCACGTCCCGTGATGCGCGGACATCCACTGGCCCTTCGCCGCACCCAATGTCCGACCGCAGAGTGTGCCGCACCGCGATGAGGTCGTATGTGCCGGGTGCAAGGCCCGCGAGCGAGTACGAGCCATCGGACCCTGTGAAGGTGCCGCGGTCGGGCAGAGACGCGTCACGCGGGCGTGCGCGGACACCGACTTCGGCAAGCCCGGTGCCATCCGGGAGCGTCACGCGGCCGGAGAGAGTGGACCCGGTGCCGGCGTCGTACGAAACCGTGACTTCCGGGCTGCCCGATGGCGTGACGGGCATGGAGAGCAGCGGGACGAGGAACGAGCGAGCCTGGTGCCGCTGGCTGATGCTGAGAATCCAGCGGCAGGACTTGGGCAGCGGGCCCGCGCGGAATGTGCCGTTCGTCGAAGGGCGGAGCCGGAGCCCGATCTGGACATTGCTCCATGGCGATTCCGCATCGAGCGAGAGAAATGTCCACGCGGCGTCGTACGCAACTCCTTGCACTCGAGCGGACAGGAACGAGGGCGCATCAAGCACAATTCTGATCGGGATACTTCCTGGTTCAAGCCCGGTGGCCACGCACACGCCGCGCGTGGGATGGACCGCCATAAGCGTGAACGGCCCCGGGGCAAGCGAAGCAAAGCGGAAGCGGCCACCCGTGCCCGACTCTGTGTGGCCGGTGGTTTCGCCGGCTGGCCGCGGTGCCCCGGGCATCTGGTCCGCCCGGCGTTGGACGGCGGTGACCATTTCCTCGCTGTTGTAGATGATCGTGGCGTCGAGCTCGTGCGCCAGTACCACCGCAGCACCCGTGACGGGTTTGCCGGTGTGATCGACGATCTGGCCCTCCAGGGTGCCGACGAGTCCTTTCGGCGGACGGGGTGCCGAAGGGGACGGTGACCCTGGGGCTGACGCTGCCTGGGCAGCGGTTGGCGCGGGCCCCGATTCTCGCGACGGCTCCAGCCCCGCGCGGCGTTGCGAGGTGCATGAGACCAAGAACACCATGCCCGCCACGGCGAGCATGTTCCATCGGATTGACGTGCCGGGCATTCGAAACTCCCGCCAGAGCGGCGTGCCACACCACAGGATCGTACAGCAGTCATGGGAATGACACCGGCGGACTGTTGCCGTGCCGGAACCGGCTGCTACGATCCCCACCCCCAAGCCGGCCTACGCTGGCGTGAACGGGCGCATAGCTCAGTTGGCTAGAGCGCGGCTGTCACATAGCCGAGGTCACAGGTTCGAGTCCTGTTGCGCCCACTTCTTCGTTTTCCACCGGATCACACCCGGCACCAACCCCCACCAAATCCGCTTGTTTTTCGCGGTTTCTAGGGGTGGCTTGGTTTTCTTTGGTGTCGCTTGGGTGCGCGTGTGTTGCCGGAATTGCTGCCGCCTCTCCCAGCCCCGCTGCCATGTCGAAGTGGGTGTCGCGGGTCTGCAGGTAGTGGCGAGCTGCAATTAAGGGTGAGTGGCCCAGCCACCCCGCCACTACGTGGGCAGGGAATCGCTCCACCCAGTCCGTCGCGCAGGACGCCCGCATGTTGTGGAACAAACGCGGCCAGGGCTTCACCCCCGCTTTGGCGATGATCCTCTCGAACGTTGTCCGCAGGTTTGTCGTGGGGTCGCTCAAACGGGGCACGATCATCTCGGCACCCGGTTCTGCGTGGTCAAAGAGGTCCTGGAGGATCGGACGGAGTTCCGGTGCGATTGGCACCACACGAACTGCGTGGGCATCGTGCCCAGCAGTCTTGGGGCTTCTCACAGTCAACCGGCCACGCTCCCAGTTCACGTCACCCCACCTGAGAAGAACGATCTCAGAGGGGCACCGCAGCCCCGCGAAGCGGCTCAGTGAGACGATTGCGCGCCATTGGTCGTCGGGGCAGGCCGCGAGGATCGCGCGGATGGGCTCTTGGCCGACGTAGAAGGCCCGGTCCGGGTTCGACTGCGACCCGGCCCGCATCCCATCAAGTGGGCTCGTCGAGAGGAGGCCCCACCGCACGGCTTTGCGGAAGATGCCCTTGGCGATGATCGTGCGTTTCGCCTGGGTGGCGGGCGCGAGGCGACTCTCCACTTCTTTGCCGTCCGCCCCCTTGACTTTGCGGGGCTCGGCGATGGCTCTCCTCCACTGGTCTGCGCGAGCTGGGGTGATGTCGATCAGGGGCGTCGCGGAACCGAGAACGGCAATCAGGCTGTCGGTGGTCTGCTTGTACGCAGCCCGGGTGGACGCCTTCACTGTTGCCGCATCGGTGAACCGCTCGACCAACATGCCCAACGTGACGACTGCCTTGGTGTGGCGCGGCTCTGCAAGCCCAAACGCCACTACCCGGGCGTAGATGCGGTCATCGACCCTCTCCAGCCACCGCACCCCATCGGGGTGGATGCTCGTCCCCAGCCGACGGGCTTCCAGCACACGCTCGAATCCGGCGAGGGCGTTCTCCGCTGCACGGTCACGGCACTTCCCGAGGCGCAGTGACTGCTGCTTCCCCGCGGCGTCCCGGAAAATGATCCGCTTCAACTCGCCGTTCTTGCCCTCGCTGCCAATGCTTGCCATGGCTCACCTTCCTCTGCGGTCTTTGCCCGCGGTTGTCTTCTTCGTGCCCAGTTCCAGCCCGAGTACCTGGCACAGGGCATCGATGGTGACGCTCCGCGCCCCTTCTCCCTGCATGAATCGGGTCAGGAGGCTCTTGTGCACCCCCGCATCCCGTGCGATGTCAGACAGCGTGCGACCGCTGTCCGTTACTGCTTGCCGCAGTTGCTCGCTCACGCTGGACATTCGTCTAGCCTAACCGATTCGTTGCGATATTGCAACCTCTCCATTGGTACTTAGAGAGAGCCACCTCCACTTTTCTGGCTTTGTGCGCCAAGCGGTCCATTCTGCGCCACCGCGCCGGGCTTGGCGTCCTTTGCGGCGCTTGGCGCACTTTGGGGCATACGCCACACCCAACGCCCTTCTGCCGCGTAGCCCTCCCGTTCGGCGACCACCCCAAGGGTCTTTTTCGCCCGGTCGAGCGTGCGGGCCTTGATGCCGTCCTCTTCAGCCGCCATCTTCATCTCCTTCGCCGGGCGCGGGCCAATAAGGAGGGCATCTCGCAGCCACTGCTCTGCCTCTTCCCGCGCGCTGTTCTTCTCGGTTCCATCGTCGCCTGCCAGGGCATCATCGGCGCTGACGGGTACTGGGTCAGATTCCCAGACAAGCACCGGGCGGTGGCCCTCAACTTGAGCTTGAATGCGGTACGCCAGACCTCCCGTGTCCGGGGCGATGTTGTTCTTGATCGGGAGGAACAGCCGGCGTGAGGAGTCGTTGGTGTCCTTGCTCACGACCCAGGCAGCCCGTGCCGCCGCCGCGAACGCCAGCGACCCCATGGCGCGGTAGATCGCAGGGCCGCCGTTGCTCTTGTTGAGGTGCGTTACCGCAACGACTGCCACCCCATGCTGCGCGGCAAAGGCCCCAAGCGGTGCCAGCAATCCACGAATGTCGGCATTCTTGTGGGAGTCCACTCCGCCCAAGTAGGCTGTCACCGGATCGATCACGACCAATCGGCACGTATTGACCTTCAAGACAGCGTCCTCCAGCGCTGACAAGTCGCGCGACAGGTCGAACATACGAGCCGATTCGCTCCCGTTGTTACCCACCGTCTGGACGGCCTGCAACGCGACTATGCGCGTTGCGTCGGCACCCGCCGCGTCGAGGCGGGGCCTAATGGTGTCTGCGATTCCGTCTTCGGCGCTGAGCAGCACGACGCCACCAGGGGTCACAGCGGCTTCTGGGGTGTCTGGCCAAGCCCTGCCGCTGGACACCCGCGCCGCCATGTCGAGGGTCAGGAACGACTTGCCGAGGCCGGGATCGCCGGCAATGAGCGTCAGCTTGCCCAGCGCGATCTTGCCGGGCCAGAGCCAGTCTACCTGCTCGGGCTCAACCTCCGACAGGCGCACAATGACGGCCCCGCCGTTCCTGGGCAGGGATTTAGGCGTTATCGTGATCGCTGCGGCCGCAAGGGCCTCAAATGCAGTCCTGTCCGCCCCCGCGATCACCGCCGCCCGCACGTCTTTCGTCCCGCCGGGCGGCTCGATGGTGCGAACGCCCTCGCAGCGCGTGAGCAGGGCCTCAGCGATCTTCGCCGCGCCAGCCCGCCCCGCGGCGTCGGCGTCGGCCACCAGTACCACGTGCCGGCCAGCGAGCAGTTCGGCGAGCATCTCGCCACCGTGCCCCGCCATCGCGACACCGACGGCGTCGAAGCCCAAGCCGATCAAAGTTGCCGTGTCACTCGCGCCCTCGCACACGAAAATCGGCTTCGACGCGCTCGAACCCGCGTACGGGGGTAGGGGCCACGCCACGATAAATCCACGTTTGCCCTTCTTGGAGAAGTCCTTATTGCCATTGGCGTCTCGGTAGGCGGTGCCGATCACCTCGCCCTGAGCGTTGCGCTCGGGGATTGCCCAGCGCGCGCCTTGCTGTTTGGCGACCTTTGCCCAGGCCTCAGCGGGCACGCCTTCGGGGACGGGGAGGGGGGTGTTCACTTGCCCACCTCCTTCCGTGCTTCGATGAAGCGGTGGAGGTCGGCCACGTCGAACAGGCGCCGCGCAGCGATCTTCACGCTGGGCAGTTCGCCACGGAGACGCAGGTTATCGATAGTGCCCGGGGACACACCGAGAAGGCGTCCGGCCTCTCGACGGTCGACTAGGAGCGGGGCCTTGCCCGCCTCCTTGAGCAGAGTGTCTGCACTTGAGTTCGGCATCATGGCCGCACCTCCGGCATCGGCTTGATTGCTAGAGCCGCCATACGGCTGAGAGCCTCCTCAACCGCGACCTTGTTGAAGAGGAAGCGTCTCCCCACCCGTAAGGCTGGAATCTCTCCCGCCAAGGCGCATTGACGAAGCCACCCCGGGGGCAGGCGGGTTTCGCGGGCGAGTTCGAGCAGTCCGATGGGCTTTCTGGCGTGTGTCATACGCCCACAAGCATCGCGGACGGCGTGTGCGCCAAGTGTGTCAGGAAGTGTGATTCTTCTGTGATTCTGGCGCAAACAGCGCGAATGTGCCCTTGCCGCTCGTAGAGGTCCGGATCATCTTCCCCCAGCACGCATGCCGACGAAACACGTGCGCGAGCCGAAACTTCGAGTTATCGCTGCCGACCTTCTCTGCGATTGTCACTTCACTCAGTCCGCACCCGGATCGCTTGCCGCTCTTCTCCCACGCGGTCCACAAACACCTCACCGACTCCTGCTGATGTCCCTTGGAAAAGTGGTACTCCTGGCCGTACCAGACCACCCACGTGAAGTCCTCAGCGGCGCGAACTTCGTTCGGCTCTGAGGGAGGAGGAGTGCTTGCCGCGGGCGACTTTGTCGGCTGCCTTGGCTTTGATGGGCGTGGTTTGCGAAACTCTGGCAATTTCGACACGTGCTCAAACATCTGCTCGGCGATCTTTGGAGGTAGCACGGCGGGATTGGGTGGCCCAATCGGACAATCCGAATTGCTGTCCCACTCTGACGGGTGACGTGCCCGCCATACGCAGTACATTCCAATGTCACGCACTCCGTCCCCTGTGTCCCCCGGCTTGGGCACGATCGGTCTTGCTGCGCCAACGTCCGCAAGCCCTCCAAGTCGAAACAACGCGGCGGTGCGGTACTGCGCGTCCGTGAGTTGTCGCAGTTCACCCATATCCAGCGTGTACGGGTTGATGGGGTCAACCATGTCGTGTGGGCGTGCGATTACCACCTGCCACCGGACAGACTTCATCCGGCCGCCCCGCAACGCACGTCGGTACCACGCCGCCATCGCTGCTCGCTTTGAGACCGGAAGCGCCAGATTCTGGTACTTCTT
>DATAKA010000029.1:0-7908 GCA_036261855.1 Phycisphaerales bacterium
GGGGGGGGGGGGGGGGGGGGGCGGGGGTGGGATGGTGATGGCACAGCGGGTGCGGCGGTTGTCATGGAAGTGAATGGTTGGCAGGGCGGCCCCATAACGGCGGACGGGGCGGGGGAAAGTGGAGAATCCAGCGTGTAACGCCCGGAGTGACGTTGCACGGTGCGTGGAGCGCGGCACACTCATAGTGCTGGAATGCCGGACAACAGGAGAATGGGCTGTGTCACACTTCAAGCATTCGCGTGCGTGGTGTATCGTGGCATTGATGTTCGCGGCGGGGGCGGCGGAGGCGGGCAACCAGTGGTCCAACGCGCGCGGCGGGCAGTACCAGCGGATGGGTCAGCACAGCGTGGTGACGGTGGGCAACGGGAGCTCGCCGGGGTCTCGAATTCAGAGCAGCAAGCGGCGCGTACAGACCATGACGAAGAAGAGCACGCGGCTGACGCCGGAGCGGCCGCTGGCCGGGGAACTCCGGCGGTACTCCCGGATGAGGCGCACCGACGGCGTTTCCGGCCATTGGCGGCAGGTGGAGTCTGTCACTCGCAGCAGCACGCCGCGGCGGAACGAGGTTTCGAGCGTATCGGCCAAGAGCTCACGGTCTTTGCACAAGGTGTGGACGACGCAGGGCGAGAAGCGCGGGCGGTGAGGGTGTGATGGCGCTGCCGATCGTGTGGTCAATCAGACCGGGGCCGGCCGCGCTTTCGGTCTGAGCGCGGGCCGGCACCTTGACCACAGGCGAAGTACCGCGCATGCGTGCGGCAGGCTATTGAGGAGTGTGGTCGCTCTGAAACCCTGACCGCTGGCCGTCTGCATCGTCTCGAGGACGGGCAGCTTCACCAAGGCCCACTGCAAGTTCCTGGAGTGGATGGCGATCGACAAGGCGACGAAGGCAGGCCGGTACCAACTTGCGAACGGGAACTCAGGCGGTTAGGGGAACGGCGTCGCTCTCAAGTCACACGGCAACCCTCGCTGTTGGTCAGAAAACGGCCTTCGGGGCGGCCCGCAAGGCCCCATCCCGCGCCCGCCCCAGTCAACAAAAAACCCCGGCACCTTGCGTGCCGGGGTCAGAACTCCCCGTGTAGGACTCGAACCTACAACCTACCGGTTAACAGCCGGTCGCTCTACCATTGAGCTAACAGGGATCGACTTTTCTCGGACGGTGTCCCGTCCGTAACAGAACAATACGGTCCAACCGCATATCGGTCAACCCGCCCCGCAGCGTGAGCCCTCTGGCCCCGTGATCGTCCCCATCCTGCTGTACCAGGGCCTCGCCCTCGCTGAGAAGTCGCTGGTGGGCGGGTGCCTGTGCATGCTCTTGTCTGCCGGCACGTTCGGCTTGGTCGCGCTGGCGTCGTTCCTGTACCGCGCCAAGGTGGAGGCCGGGTACGACCTGTACACGCAGGCGTGCATCTACGCGGCGCTGGTGTTCGAGGCGTTCGGGCTGGACCATAAGAGGCCGCTGTGGGTCAACCTCCGGCACGACGACCCGTGCTTCGGCGGGGCCGCGGCGTTCCCGCACCTGCGTGTGTACCCGCACAACTGGCTCGACGGCCCGGAGCGGTACCTGCACTACAAGGGGACCTTTGATGGGATTCGGCAGGCGGGCGTAGGGCACCGCGGCAGGTTCCCGTGGAGCGCACCCCGCGCGATCAACAACGTGGTGTTCAAGCACTCCAGGGAGGGCGAGGGGCGGACGGCGAACGACGCGGAGGAGTTGGGCGCGGTGTGGAAGGCCGCCGGCCCGAACCTGTGGCGCGCTTACACATGGACGCGGCGTGTCGCGACGGGGGTGGCGGTCGTTATGCTGGCCGGGCTGGTCTGGCTGACCACGCTGGTATGGACTGGTGAAGTGGTCCTGTACCCGCCGCAGGCCACCGCTGGCGAGGGCGTGCCGCAGTCCCGTACTTGCGGGTCGCCGAGAACCGCAGTACAATCGGATGTCGGCGCTTCGGTGCGCTGATCTCCCACCCATCCACCCACCCCAACGCCCGGCCCTGTATGGCTTGGCCCGCACGTCGTGCAGCTGGTATTGACCAGCGGGTGGTGGATCAGTGGCAGTCAAGAAGAAGAGCAAGCAGCAGGCGCAGGATGCCGCGTCAATCGCGCCGTCTGCGCAGGCGCCCCCCGAGTACCGCTCCCTCCCCCACTTCGCCTACTGGCCTCTACGTCGAGATGTGGCCCATCGACCGCCCCACGCCGTACCAGGGCAACCCGCGGAAGAACGACGCCGCCGTGGACATGGTGGCGAAGTCGATCTCCGACTTCGGCTTCCGCGTGCCGATCGTGGTGGACAAGGGTGGCGTGATCATCTGCGGGCACACGAGGCTGAAGGCCGCGCAGAAGTTGGGTCTTGCCGAGGTGCCGGTGCATGTGGCTTTGGAACTCACGCCCGCGCAGGCGCTGGCGCTCAGAATCGCGGACAACAAGTCGCATGAACTCGCGCAGTGGGACGAGTCGCTGCTGGCCACCGAACTCGCCAACCTCCAGGCGCTCGACGTGGACGTGCGCGGGCTGGGGTTCAGCGACGATGAGATCGCGGCGATCATGGCACCACCCGCCACCGACGGACTGACCGATCCCGACGACGTGCCCCTGCCCCCGGACGAGGCGACGACGCGGGCGGGCGACGTGTGGGTGCTTGGGGGTCACCGGCTCATGTGCGGGGACAGCAGCCTGCCCGGGGATGTGGACCGCCTGCTCGATGGCGCGGTGGTACACCTTTTCAGTAGCGATCCGCCGTACAACTTCAAGGTCGAGCCGCGTTCCAACAACGCCATCGCGGCGGGGCTCTCGTCGTTCCAGGGGCCGGCCCCCACGCACCACCAGAAGTTCGACGTGGAGCGGTTCCCCGACAAGGCCAAGGGGACGACAAGGCAACTCCGCGCCAAGGACCGCCCCCTCGCCAACGACTTCGTGAGCGACGCCGAGTTTGACCGTTTGCTCGACGCCTGGTTCGGGAACGCCGCCCGCGTCCTCATCCCGGGCGGGGGCTTCTACATCTGGGGCGGGTACGCCAACTGCGGGAACTACCCGCCGTTCCTCAAGAAGCACGGGCTGTACTTCTCGCAGGCGATCATCTGGGACAAGCAGCACCCAGTTTTGACCAGAAAAGATTACATGGGCGCGCACGAGTGGTGCTTCTACGGCTGGAAGGAAGGCGCTGCGCACCGCTTCTTCGGCCCAAACAACGCCACGGACCTATGGGCGCTGAAGAAGGTAAACCCGCAGAGCATGGTGCACCTCACGGAGATGCCGGTAGAACTGGCCAAGCGCGCAATCGAGTACTCGTCCAAGGCCGGGGAGCACATCCTGGACCTCTTCGGGGGCAGCGGCAGCACGCTGATCGCCACCGAGATGGCGGGCGGTGGCCGCAGGGCGTTCCTGATGGAACTGGACCCGCTGTACTGCGACGTGATCGTGCGGCGCTGGGAGCAGTTCACCGGAAAGAAGGCCCAGCGCGTGCCGGTTGGGGGTGTGGGTGGAAACACTGCGGCGGAAGAGAAAGCCGCGACGTGCGCGGCTGGGGAGGTGGCGTGATGGCTGCGCTGCTACACCTTCACCGCGGTGAACATCCCCTTGTCGCTCTTGCGGAAGCGGGATGCGTCGCCCTTCTGCGTAATCTCGCGCGTCATCGCCGCGTAGAGCGTGCTGGCTGGCGTCTTGCCGCCGGGCGACTTCCAGAGGCCCTTGGCCTCCATCTGCTCGATCAGGTCCACCGCTCGCATGGGCTTGGCCTCGTCGCGCAGGACCGTGGCGGCCGCATCGAGCGCACTGACGCGCTTGGGCTTCGCTTCCTTCGGGGGCTTGGGAGCCTTCGGTGGCTTCTCGGCCTTGCCCTTCTTGGCGGGCTTCGCGGGTACCCCGCTCTCGGGCGACGTTGCGCCGTGGGCCGCGTTGGCGCTGGGTGCCCCGTCGGAGGGCGTTGTCGCGTCCGTTGCGTCGTGGGCGGTCGTGGCGGGCGCCGTCGGTTCTCCGCGCTCTTCGCGCTCCAGCCGCTCGATGCGGCCCGCGATCTCGCCCTGCGCTGCCTTGAGCAGCTTGGACCGCGCAGGACTGTCGGTCGCGGTACTCGTCTCCGCCTTCGCGATGGGCACGCGCCGCGGGATCGGGGGCTTCTTGAGGGCCTTGGGCTGCGTCTTCTTGCTCTTGGTGAACGCCATGGTCGTCTCCTTGTCTGTGAACGTGGTCCCCGCGGCACAGCGCTGCGGGTGAATGCGCCCGGTGCGGTTCCCCGCGTCCGGGCGCGGGGATGGTCAGGTCTTGGGGACGCGGGGCGTGAGCGTGGCATCGACCCGTGCCGCGCTTTCAAACCCCGCGTCAAACCCGGAGGCGAAGCCCATGCTGAACGCGACCTTTGCGATGCGTTTCATGTCCGGCCGCGCGTCCTTGGGCAGGATGCCGTGGAGCGCCCTGGCGGCGGCTTTGGCGGACCGTTCGTTGATGTCCTTGCTGCGGGTCGTGGATGCTCGTTTGGCCATGGCGCTGTTCTCCGTGCAGGTGGTGTGCGGGCCGGGGTTCGCTGGTCATTCCGCGTGAACCGCCGCCGTGGTGCACATGGAGCCATGACCTCGCGGGACATGCAAGGCAGCAGCGCGGAATGTCTGGGAAGATCCCGCTTCTTAGCAATCGCCCGCCGCGGTGACGCGACCTACTGGACCTTGCCGTGCGCGGGATCAGCGCGGGGGCGGGGACAAGGGGTGAGCGAGGGAAGTAGGCATGTGCCTACTTCCGCCCGGTGCGCGTCGGTGATTCCGGAGGGCCGCTGACATGGTCGATGCGGGGTACAACGCGGAGGGGATCACGCCCAAGCAGGAGGCGGCCATCGTCGCGCTGCTCAACGAGCCGACCGTGGCCCGGGCGGCGATCACGGCGGACGTTGATGAGCGCACCCTGCACCGCTGGCTGGCGGACCCGGACTTTGCTCGTGCCTACCGCAACGCGCGCCGCGTGGCCTTCGCCCAGGCGATCGCCGTCACGCAGCGGTACGCGCCCCTGGCCATCCACACCTTGGGCAAGATCATGGCGGACCAGACGGTCGGCGCTTCCGCCCGCGTGTCGGCCGCAACGGCCCTGCTCAAGTTCAGCAGAGAGTCCATCGAACTCGACGACCTGGCGTCCCGCGTGGACGAACTCGAGCGGTCGCTCGGAAGCAAGGATGGCGTGGGCAACGCCTACACCCGGGCGCTGCGCAACGGAACGCTGAATGACCGTGCCGGGGAGGATGGGCTATGAGCGCGCGGGACGGCAGGGCTTCCGTGGGTATCCGCCTCCGGTGGCTGGAGCGTCTGGCCGGCGATCTCCTGCGCCCCGGGTGCCCCGCGTGCCGGGATGGCTACGGATCAAGGCTGTACTTGGTCGGTCACGGGGAGCCCGAGCCGGTCTTTGACGCCGCGTGCCGGGCGTGCGGGCGCGCGTTCCAGCCCGGCGAGGGCGTGCAGATCTTTATCCGGGAGATGTCCCCGGATGAACTCAGCCGCATGCAGGTGGAACGCGATGCGGCCCTAACTACCCGCCATCAAGAGACAGCACCCCCACCGGAAAGGACCTCCCATGGGCGCAAACCTGACCCGCCTCAAGCGCCTCGTCCGCGAGGCCAACGAGCGGCAGCGTGAAAAGGACGAAGAGCACGAGCGGTACATGGCGATGGTCACGGGCGCGCTGTTGGCCCACTCCCCGGGCCTGAGGCTGGTCGAGCCGTGCGACACCGATCCTGAGACCTACGCACGCATCCAGGAGACGATCGCCACCTCAGAACGCCGCACCAATGACGCGAAGAAGTGGCGGGCCAAGCTCGACGACCCCACGCACCCGGATCACTCGCAGTACAAGAAGTGGTCCGGGGGCACCGTGCGGGAGTTTGCCGAGTACATGAACGCAGGCCTGCCCGCATTCAACGAGCGGTGCGAGCGGGAGAAGCGGGCCGTCGAGGCCGCGGAGAAGCACCGCGGTATCACCCGCGACAAACCCTACGAGCCGATGCCGGAGCCGCTGGAGTAGCACCGTCCCCTCGCTGAAGCACCACGTGACAGCGGACTTGTCAACACCAACTTTCTGGTTAGCAGGCCGCGTCAGGTTTGCGGGTGTCTTGACCGGGGAGGGATCCGCCGTTTCCAGAACGGGAACGCGGTTCAAGCGAGTTTAAGCAATGTCGTCAACGCTGCGCTATGACCGACTGCACCTCGGGACTCCAAGCGATTTCTCCCGCCATGATCGCCTGGATCGCAGCCACGAGCGAAACTTCGCCGTCGTTCTTGGCAACATACCCCCAGGCACCGGCATCTATGGCCTGATCGATCAGCTCCCTGCGAAGGTGACCACTAAAGATGACCGTGCGAGTCGGGGTGCCGGATCGTGTGAGCTCCTTCAGGGCTTTCAGCGGACTCATGCCCGGCATGTCCAAGTCGAGCACAAGGATGTTGGGTTTGACATCCCGAACGGTGGCTGTCAGGCCTTTCACGCTGGAGAGGGCGCCTACTACCTCGCAGCCCCTTGTTTGCGAGAGATATGTGCGCAGAGCCCAGAGTATCTCTTCGTTGTCGTCCACGCACAGAATGCGCACCGGCCTCACGGAACCCATGCGGTCACCGCCCGGCGCAGAGCACCTCGTAGAGTGGCGATATCGGGCACCGCTGCAATCTGGATCAGCTGTCCGTCATGGGCTGCGGCCTCCCCAGCCCCTCCCAGCTCTCGGCTTATCAGTGTGCCCAATACGACGACGCGAACGTCCGGTCCGCCTTCATTCAAAAACCGAAGGACGTCCGCCGGTGCAACAGAGTCATCGACAACCCACAAAACTCTTCGGGAGCTGGCTGCTTCCGTTCCCTCCACGACTGGCTCAGCTGTAGGACGCTGGATCGACACCGATACTCCGACTGGCGAAAGAAGAGCCGCAATCATCGCACGCACGCGAGCATTCTGCACCGTCAGAAACGCCTGTCGCAATCCCTGCGGCCGGTCACCACGCCCAGCGACAGGCATCACGAGCGTGAACGTCGAGCCCTTGCCGAAGGAAGACTCGATCACGAGCCGTCCACCCTGCCGCTCCAGAGCGCTCCGGACAAGCGACAGACCTAATCCCGTGCCACGGCCGCGAGGCTTCGTCGTAAAGAACGGCTCGGTGCAGCGAGACAATACCTCAGGCGTCATGCCCGGCCCGTCGTCGCGGACTGCCACAGAAACCGTCGCCCCGTCCTTGGCCAAGGTTGCCGATACCCAAATGTTGCCCGCTCCTTGGGTGCTCAGCACGTCACAGGCGTTCTGAACGAGATTAAAGACGGCCTGCATGAGCACGTGCTTTGGGACAGCCACTGGTGGCAGAGCGAGCGAGTCCAATCCCTCGGCATGGAGTTGGACATCGGGACAGAGCGCCCACCGGTAGGGCGATATCGCCTCCGCCCACCAGTCATTCAAGCGCGTAGTCGCGGCACCGCCACCCGTATCGCTTGGGTCCACCGAGAGCGACCGGAGCCCCCCGGTCAAACCTCGCAAGTGCTCCATGGATCGACGCAGCGAATCGAGGAGCACCATGGAGTCGGGCGGCAACGATGTTTGCGCGAGCTGGTCTAGTGACACCCTCATGGGCATGAGCACGTTGCTCATGTCATGACCAAGCCCGGCCGTGAGAGTGCCGAGGGCCGCCAAGCGCTCCTTGGCATGGGCGGCGGCGATCATCCGTTCAACGTCACGTGCGTACTTCTTGGCAGAGTCGGCCAGCGCCTCGTCAATCGCTTCGTTGAATCGCGTCACCTGTTCGGCCTCAGAGGGTTTGTCGATACCTCCCTTCCTCGTCCAGAGGCGCAGCACGCTCGCACGCAGGGCGCGATACTCCGAGAGCATTTGATCGAGGGTAAACCCCTCCATCGCCCGGACAACGCCGTGTCGCCCAGCACCGCTGTCGGAAGCCTCTAAAAG
>DATAKA010000088.1:0-10612 GCA_036261855.1 Phycisphaerales bacterium
ATCGACTGCAACTTCTTGGCAGTAGGTGGCCGATGGCTCTTGAGGTTCTTGCATCGATGCTTGACCCCCGGTGCTCACTCAGCACGGTCACGTTTTCGTTGGTGTGTCCTCAATCTACCAGCCACAAGATTGCAGGTCGAATCAGCCCGTCGCCAAAAGCGATAGCGTAATCGTCATGCTGACATGGTTACACAGTTTTCGCAGTGAGTTATAGAAGGCAATCACACCTACCACTCCGGCCCCCCCGAGTACCGCCCATAAATGTCCGCCATCGCCTGCGTCATCTCACCCACCGTGCAGTTGCACAACGCGCCCTCGATCAGCGCCGGCATCACGTTGGTCTCGTGCACGCCCAGCGAGCCGCCACTCCACGGCAGGTTCCCGCACAGGCTCTTCCACTTCTTGCCCTGGCACGAGGCGCGGATGTTGTCCAGGGCCTGCGCCACCTTGGCCGCGTCCCGCTGCGCCTTGAACTTTGCCAGCCGGTCCACCTGGTCCACTTCCACCTGGTGCGGGATCGTGAGAATCTCGATCGGGCGGCCCTCGTCGCTGTCGGTGTACGCGTTCACGCCCACGATGATCCGGTCGCCCGCTTCGCACTCCTCGCTGAACCGGTACGACGCCTCCGCGATGCTCCGCCGGAAGTACCCACGGTTGATGCCCGCGATCACCGACCTCCCAAACGTCGGCTTTGGTGAGTACGCCGCATGCTCCTCCAGCGGCCCTTCTTTGGTTACTTGGCCCTTTGGCATTTGACCATTTTGATACGTCCCCATCCGGTCGATCTCGTCAATCAGGTCCAGCGCCTCCCGCTCCATCTTGTCGGTGAGCGTCTCGACGAACCACGACCCTCCCAAGGGGTCCGTCACACGCGTCACGCCCGTCTCGTGCGCGAGGATCTGCTGCGTCCGCAGCGCCACCGTCACCGCCTGCTCGGTCGGCAGGCCCAGCGTCTCGTCCATGCTGTCGGTGTGCAGGCTCTGGCACCCGCCCAGCACCGCCGCCATGGCCTGGTAGGCCACGCGCACGATGTTGTTCATGGGCTGCTGCTCCGTCAGGCTGCACCCCGCCGTCTGCACGTGCGTCTTCATGTAGAGCGACCGCTCGCTCTTGGCGCCGTACCGGTGCTTCATCGCGCGGGCCCAGATGCGCCGCGCCGCACGCAGCTTGCACACCTCCTCAAAGAACTCATTGTGGCTGTTGAAGAAGAACGACAGCCGCGGCGCGAACGAATCGACGTCCAGCCCACGCTCGATCGCCGCTTCGACGTACTCCATCCCGTCGCGCAGCGTGAACGCCAACTCCTGGTGCGCCGTGCTCCCCGCTTCGCGGATGTGGTAGCCCGAGATCGAGATCGAGTTCCACTTGGGCACGTACTTGCTCTGGAACTCGATCGTGTCCACCACCAGCTTCACCGACGGCTCCGGCGGGTAGATGAACTCGTTCTGCGAGTGGAACTCCTTCAGGATGTCGTTCTGCAGCGTGCCGCCCAGCGCGCTCCACGGGATGTTCCGCTGGAGCGCATGCGCCAGGTACATCGCCCAGATCGCCGCGGCGGGGCCGTTGATGGTCTGCGAGACGGTCACCTCGCCGATCGGGATGTCGGCGTACAGCCGGTGCATGTCCTCGATCGTGTCGATGGCCACGCCGCACTTGCCCACCTCCCCCACGCACAACTCATCGTCGCTGTCACGCCCCATGAGGGTGGGGAGGTCAAAGGCGGTCGAGAGGCCCGTGTTGGCCGCGGTGGAGGACTTGGCCTGCTCCAGGAGGTACTTGAACCGCTTGTTCGTGTCGTCCGCCGACCCGAACCCGGCAAACTGGCGCATGGTCCACAGGCGCGTCCTGTACCCCTGCGGGAACAGGCCCCGCGTGAACGGGTACTGCCCGGGCGCGGGCAGGTCCCGCGCCAGGTTCCGCAGCGAGTCGGGCATCACAAACTGCTGCTCGGCAGGGCCATAGGCCGGGTCGAGCACGATGCCGGAGATGGTGACTGCGTGCGGGTCGATCGCGGGCACGGACGGCTTGACCGGGCGGGACGGGGTCGTGGTCATGGGGTCATTGTAATCGGGCGGTCAACCCCGCGGTTGTCCGGACAATCCGGCCCGGACGTGTCTCACGCGGGGTACGTCGCACTCGTCCGGTCCGTCTCCCACACCGTGATCGAGGCCAGGGCCGCGCCACCAATCTTCTCCACCTCCGGCCTCAGCAGCCCGAAGAACACCCGCGCGATGTTCTCCACGCTGGGGTTCACACCCCCTCGTGAAACATCAAACTCCGCGCAGTCCTCGTTCAAGTGCTTGTGGTCAAACCGGTCCAGCAGCACCCGCTTGCACGCCTCCTCGATCACGCCCACCGCGATCGGCGCGCCCGCCGCGACCGCGATGGCAGGCTCAAACTGGTAGTTGTGCCCGTGCCCGCGCGGGTTGTTGCACTTGCCGAAGAGTGCCCGGTTCTCTTCCGCCGAAAGCTCGGGCACATGCAGCCGGTGCGCGGCCGCGAAGTCAAAGCGCTGACGGATGGTGACACTGTCGGGAGTGGACATGGCGACCTCACAGGAAAGAAACGGCGAGAGACGCAGTTGCACCAAGCGGAGACTGGGGAGGATGGCCCTGAGGGCAAGGACCGCCGCGGGAAGCCACCGCCCCGGGTTACTCCGGTCGCACCCTTCACTCGACGCCCGCACGAGCGCGGGGAACAACGCGACCCGCGCCGCGTCGTCAATCACCTTGATATCCAGCACATACCCCGTCCTGGCGTCCGGGGTGCCCCCGACCGATACGGCAAACTCGTAGTGCGCGCCCAGACCCACCGGCGTGGGAACTCCCGCGTAGCCGTGGGAACCATCGGGCATCGAAGGGGCGTCCGGCGGGTTCACCGTCATCCGCACCCGACGCGTCAGGGTGTGCATGCCGGAGCGTAGGGGAAATCGGCGGAACGCCGTACCATCCCGGCCGTAGAAAGTCCCGGGCCCGGGTCAAGGGCACAAGTGGGTGGCAGACTTCGAAGGAGCAGCACATGGGTTGCGGTTGCACAGGATGCGGCGTTGGCGGCAAGGCTGGTTCGATCGCGCTGGTCGCGGGCGTCGTGGTCGCCGCCGGGCTCATGGGGGCGTCAGTCTTTGGGTTCTCCGCCGACGACACCAAGAAAGATGACACCAAGAAGGATGCAGCACCAACCCTGCAACCCGCCGCCAAGGCAGACGACAAGAAAGCGGACGAAAAGAAGCCCTCCGAGAAGGCCGACCCCTTCGTGCTCAAGTACGTGATGAAGGACATCGACGGCAGTGACCAGAACCTCGAGCAGTACAAGGGCAAGGTGGTGCTGATCGTGAACGTCGCGAGCGAGTGCGGCTTCACGCCCCAGTACAAGGGACTCCAGGCCCTCTACGAGTCCCGGAAGGACAAGGGCCTCGTCATCCTCGGCTTCCCCGCCAACAACTTCGGCTCCCAGGAGCCCGGCAAGAACGAAGAGATCAAGGCCTTCTGCACGAGCAAGTACGGCGTCACCTTCCCCATGTTTTCCAAGGTCTCCGTCAAGGGCGACGACGCCGACCCGCTCTTCAAGCAGCTCGCCGCCAACGCCGGCGAACCCACCTGGAACTTCAACAAGTACCTCGTGGACCGCAGCGGCAACGTCGTGCAGCGATTCGCCGAACGCGTGAAGCCCGACGACGCCACGCTTGTCGGCAAGCTCGACGAACTACTCGGGAAGTGACAACAGACCTTCCCCGCGCCACCACCCGCGCCGACTCCCCACCCTGAGCGACCCCGGTATCGGACGCGCACCGACGCCCACTACCGAGATCCTGTTCCCCTCGCGCAGTGTCGCAGGTGGGGGGTGAGGCATGGCGTTAAGGGAACCAATTGGGGGAACGCGCCGTCCGGCCACGCAAATGCGGACGCAAGCGGCCTCCGCGGCCCCCAAAGGTGGCCTCGGCTTCGCGCCTTTGCACAGTCTTAGCGCCGGCCTTACGGACGGGCGAGATACTTCCCGCGTGGAGATGTTCGGGCACGCCGCGCCCGGGGCTGGAGCCCCGTGGCACCCGGCGGCCGCCCACGAGAGCGATGCACACAGGGAGTCACCGGATGAAGTCCATGCATGTGAAGGGTCTGGCGGCGGGTCTGGTCCTGCTGGCCAGCGCGTCCGCCGCGTTCGCCCAGGCCGTCGTCAAGTGCGACGGATCGAGCACCGTCTTCCCGATCGCCGAGGCGGTCGCCGAGGAGTTCCAGAACGCCAACAAGAACGTCCAGGTCACCGTGGGCATGTCCGGCACCGGCGGCGGCTTCAAGAAGTTTGTCCGCGGCGAGACCGACATCTCCAACGCCAGCCGCCCCATCCAGGCCAAGGAAATGGAGGAGGCCGCCAAGAACGGCGTCGAGTACATCGAGCTCCCCATCGCCTTCGACGCCCTCACCGTGGTCGTGAACAAGGACAACACCTTCCTCAAGGAACTGACCATCGCCGACCTGAAGAAGATGTGGGAGCCCGACGCCCAGGGCAAGATCACCAAGTGGAACCAGGTCCGCACCGACTGGCCCAACGAGCCCCTCACCCTTTACGGCGCGGGCAGCGATTCCGGCACCTTTGACTACTTCACCGAGGCCGTCTGCGGCAAGAGCAAGGCCCAGCGCGGCGACTACACCGCCAGCGAGGACGACAACACCCTCGTCACCGGCGTCAGCCGCGACAAGCACAGCCTCGGGTACTTCGGCTTCGCGTACTACATCTCCAACCAGGACAAGCTTCGCGCCGTCCCCATCGTCAACGCCGCCGGCAAGGCCATCGCCCCCGGTGAAGGTTCCGTCAAGGACGGCTCCTACAACCCCCTCTCCCGCCCCCTCTTCATCTACGTGAACAAGAAGAGCCTCGACAAGCCCGAGGTCCGCAAGTTCGCCGAGTTCTTCATGACCCAGAGCGCCGAACTCGCCGCCGAAGTCAAGTACGTCCCCCTCCCCGCCAGCGCCTACACCAAGGGCTTGGAACGCCTGGCTTCCAAGCAGGCCGGCACCGCCTTCGGCGGACACAACGAGGTCGGCCTGCACATCGACGATCTCATGAGCCGCCCGCTCTCCACGCAGGTGACCCAGAAGGAAGAGAAGAAGGAAGAAAAGAAGGACGGCAAGTAAGCGATCTACAGTGTGCCCCGCCCCTCAAGGTGGGGCACGCTTTCTTCCGCATTGTCCCGGCTCATGTCCCACGCCGCGTCCAGCACGATGACGGGCCGCACAGCGTCAGGACGACGTTCCGGGAGCCTCACGCAGCCCCGCGTCCGCTGGGGCGAAAAACTTGGCGAGTCCCTCCTGTTCCTCGCCGCCGCCAGCAGCGTCATCATCACCGTCGGCATCGTCGGCATCCTCCTCTACGAGTCCGGCGCCTTCTTCCGCCACGTCCCCCTCAAGGACTTCCTCACCCAGCGCGAGTGGACGCCACTCTTCGCCGACGCCAAGTTCGGCATCTTGCCCCTGGTCGCCGGCACGCTCGTCACCACCACGATCGCCCTCCTCGTCGCTGTCCCCGTCGGCACCATCGTCAGCGTCTGGCTGAGTGAGTACGCCCCCCGCCGCGTCCGCGAGTGGGTGAAGCCCGCCCTCGAACTCCTCTCCGCCGTCCCCACCGTCGTCTACGGCTACTTCGCGCTGCTGCTGGTCATCCCCGCCCTCCAGTGGCTCCTCGCCAAGTTCTTCTCCTACGACCTCGCGGGCTCCAACATGCTGGGCGCCGGCCTTGTCATGGGCATCATGATCGTTCCCTACGTCGCCAGCCTGTCGGAAGACGCCATGCGCGCCGTGCCCCAGAGCCTGCGCGAAGGCGCCTACGCCATGGGCGCAACACGCCTCCAGACCGCCTGGAAGGTCGTCTTCCCCGCCAGCATCTCGGGCGTCACCGCGGCCTACATCCTCGCGATTTCTCGCGCCCTGGGCGAGACCATGGTCGTCGCGATCGCCGCGGGCAACCGCCCGACGCTTACCGCCAACCCGCTCGAGCCCGCCCAGACCATCACCGCCTTCATCGTGCAGGTGAGCCTGGGTGACCTTCCCCACGACAGCATCGGCTACCAGTCCATCTTCGCCGCCGGCCTCACGCTCATGCTGATGACCCTGGTCTTCAACATCGCCGGCTTCTACCTGCGGCGCAGGTTCCGGGAGGCCTACTGATGGCCGGTCCCAACGCGATGACGATGAGCCTCATCACCCGGCGCCGGCGGCTGGATGTGCTGTTCGCCTTTGTGGGCGCACTGCTCGTCGTCCTCTGCCTGGGCGTCCTCGCCCTCCTCGTGGGAGACCTCGTCCGCGACGCCTCCACGCGGTTCGAGTGGAGCTTCTTCACCAACTACCCCAGCCGCAAGCCAGAACAAGCCGGCATCAAGAGTCCTCTCGTTGGCACCATCCTCGTCATGCTCGTCACCGCCTGCACCGCGATTCCCCTGGGCGTCGCCGCAGGCGTGTACCTCGAGGAATACGCCCGCAAGAACTGGTTCACCAACATCATCGAGATCAACATCGCCAACCTCGCCGGCGTCCCCAGCATCATCTGGGGCCTGATGGCGCTGGGCATCTTTATCTACCAGTTTGAGAGCTGGTTCGGCAGCCCGAACGACACGACATCCGGCCTCGGCCGCAGCGTGCTCACCGCCGGCCTCACGCTGGGCCTGCTCGTACTGCCCATCATCATCGTCGCGACGCGCGAGAGCATCCGCGCCATCCCCCAGGGCATCCGCGAGGCTTCCTTTGCCTGCGGCGCGTCTCGCCTTGAGACCGTCCGCTATCACGTCCTGCCCTATTCGCTCCCCGGCGTGCTGACCGGTTGCATCATCGCCATGTCCCGCGCCATCGGAGAGACCGCGCCCCTCGTCACCATCGGCGCACTCTCCTACGTCGCCTTCCTCCCGCCCCTGCCCGGCTCACCCATTAAAGACATGGACGGCGTCGTTACCGGCCACGCGGGCCTCTTCGACTGGCTCCACTCCGGCTTCACCGTCCTCCCCATCCAGATGTTCAACTGGGTCAGCCGCCCCGACACCCGCTTCCTCGCCAACGCCGCCGCGGCGGGCCTCCTGCTCCTCGCCGTGACGCTCGTGATGAACGGTGTCGCCATCATCCTCCGCAACAGGATGCGGCGGAGCATCCAGTGGTAGCATGAAGCGATCATTGCCGCCGGTGTGAAGATCGCGTCAATACCGGCACGAAATCCCGGGAGACTGATGTGCAGACCACTACGGGCCAACCACACGCGATGCACCCCCACCAGCAGCACGCGCACCCGCCGCGCCCGCACATGCTCTCACGACCGGTCGAACTTGCACCACCCGGCGATTCCGCGCGGGAACGCGCCAACCATGCACCTATGACGCAGGCCGCGACCACGCCCCTCCCGACTCCTGAGCCAGCGCCCGCTGATTCTGTCCCCGCCCTCAAGGCGCAATCCGAGAACCTCCACTTCCACTACGGCAAGTTCCACGCCCTGAAGGGCATCACCCTCCCCATCTACGAGCACCGCATCACCGCCCTCATCGGCCCCTCCGGCTGCGGCAAGAGCACCTTCCTCCGCTGCTTCAACCGCATGCACGACCTCTACCCCGACACGCGGTACGAGGGCGCCATCAACCTCTTCCCAGACAACGTCAACATCGTCCAGGGCGGCATAGACCCCATCCTGCTGCGCATGCGCATCAGCATGGTCTTCCAGAAGCCCAACCCCTTCCCCAAGTCCATCTTTGAGAACGTCGCCTTCGGCCCCCGCCTCCGCGGCATCTCCAGGAAGAGCGAACTCCAGGACGAAGTCGAGAAGGCCCTCAAGGGCGGCGCGATCTGGGAAGAAACCAAGGACCGGCTGCACGAGAACGCCTACCGCCTCTCCGGCGGTCAGCAGCAGCGACTCTGCATCGCCCGCAGCCTCGCCTGCGACCCGGAAGTGATCCTCTTCGATGAGCCCACGAGCGCCCTGGACCCGAGCGCCACCCTCCGCATCGAAGAACTGATGCGCGAACTCCGCGACAAGGTCACCATCCTCGTCGTCACGCACAACATGCACCAGGCCTCACGCGTCAGCGACTACACGGCCTTCATGTACTTGGGCGAACTCGTCGAGTTCAACCCCACCGCCCGCCTCTTCCAGACCCCCGAAAAGAAGCTCACCGAAGAGTACATCACCGGCCGCTTCGGCTGACTTTCTCCCTCCCCCCGGGGGGGAGGGCAGGGCCGGGGAGGGGTTGGCGAGCAATCCAAACATTCTCAAACGACGCGGTGAGGCACCTGCTCTCCAGCCAACACCGCCCGCGCACTCGCAAACGCCATCTCCCCCATGATCCGCCGGTACTTCTCCTCGCCGCTCCCCACGTGAGGCGTCAGCACGCAATTGCTGAGCCCGATCAGCCCCGGGTGCACCACCGGCTCCTTCTCGTACACATCCAGCCCCGCGCCGTAGATCCGCCCCTCGCGCAGCGCATCCACGAGCGCCGCCTCCTCCACGATCGGCCCCCGCGCCGTGTTGATGAGGATCGAGCCCCGCTTCATCATCCCGATGGTCCGTGCGTTGAACAGCCCGCGCGTCTCCGGCGTCAGCGGTGTGTGGATGCTCACGATGTCCGCCGCGCGCAGCCCCTCCTCCAGCGTCACCCGCCCCGCGCACAGCGGCGCGGTCTCAAAGTCCAGGTGCCGTGACCTCGCCACGTACAGCGTCCGCACGCCAAACCCGATCCCGCGCAGCGCCGTCGCGTAGCCGATCCGCCCCGCGCCCACGATCAGCATCGTCTTCCCCGTGATGTCCGTCCCCAGAAACTCCGCCGGCGCCAGCGGCCCCTCCTTCGCGTACGCGTCGCTCCGCGCGTACCGATCACCCTCCACCACGCGCCGCGCCACCGCCAGCAGCAGCGCCCACGCGATGTTCGCCGTGCCCTCCGTCACCGCGTGCGGCGTGTTCGTCACGATCACCCCGCGCCGGCGGCACGCCTCCAGGTCAATGTTGTCGGTCCCCACGGCGTAGTTGCACACCGCCTTCAGTTGCGGCCCCGCCGCGTCCAGGAACTCCTCGTTCACCTTCTCGGAGACCCACGTCACCGCGACCGTCGCCCCGCGGACAAACGCGAGCAGTTCCGCACGCGGCAACGCCCGCATGCCGGGGACAGTCCGGACCTCCGCGCCCGCAATCACAGGCTCGATGGGCACCGCGCGCGTGATGACGACAACAGGGGCTGAAGGCTGGGAAGACGTGGGGGAGGGCATGGAAGGAAGGTAGGCCCGCACGATTGGTTATCGCCCGCTCGAACCCTGCACCGTGCGCACCAGCCCCCTGCACGCGTCCACCACCGATGGTTATTGGAGGGTTCCGCTGAACCCGCGCCTACGCCGGGTCGATGCGGCACGCGTCCGGTGCGTTGTGACCGGACGTGGAGGCCGTTCCATGCTGTACCCGTCCGCGCGCAAAGCGTTCACGCTGGTGGAGATCCTCATCGTCGTCGTCATTCTGGGGATCCTGGCGGCGATCGTCATCCCGCAGTTCAGCAGCGCCACGACCCTTGCCCGCGCGGGCACGCTCGCGGAGCAATTGCAGTCCCTCAACGGTCAAATCGCCATCTACCAAGCCCGCAACCGCACCTTCCCCGACTTTACCACCGACGGCTGGGGCGCCCTGGGCGACGCCACATCCATGATCGGCGGCGGATACATGGGCAAAGCACCCCGCAACCCCGCGTGGACGACAGGCGACTCGACCACCATCTCGGTTGTCAGCGGCAACGTCCGCGGCAGCGCGGCCACCGCCTGGGTCTTCAACACCGATCAGCAGCAGTTGTTCGCGTCCTACTACAACGAGGACACCAACACCGTCACACAGACCGCCACCGACTGATGCTTTTCGGGCCCTGCACCCGCGATGGTCCGGCACAAACGGCACGATCCGCACCAGGGGAGGGCCCCGACGACAGCGGGGCTCAAGACGCACGCCAGAGGGATCGAAGTCAGGCACCGGAGTGGCGGTCGGAAAGGCAAGGGCGTTGCGGTTGCAACACCCACCCCACGAGAACCGCAACGTTTTTTCAAGGAGTATCGCATGCGTAACCAGGTTCGTAAGGCATTCACGCTCGTCGAAATTCTTATCGTCGTCGTGATCCTCGGCATCCTTGCCGCCATCGTCATCCCCCAGTTCACCAGCGCCACGCAGGACGCCCAGGCCGGCAACCTGAACGCGCAGCTGCAGAGCCTGCAGAGCCAGATCGAGCTCTACAAGGCCCGCAACAACAACGCCGGTCCGTTCGACCTCGCTCAGGACTGGCTGCACCTCCGCGGCGACCTGGACGACGACAACGTGACCGACACGGGCCTCGAGGGGTACATCAAGAAGAACCCCACGAACCCCGCGGTGCCTTCCACCGCCGGTTTCGCGAACGACTCCATCGTCATTGCCACCACCGCGGGTGTCACCGGCAGCGCGGCCGCCGCGTGGGTGTGGAATGAGCCCGAGGGTCTCCTGTACGCTTCGTACTTCAACGAAAGCACGGGCGAGATCAGCCAGACCGCGACCGACTGAGCACACCCTGCACGTTTCCAACGCACTTCGCGAGCGCCGGCCGAAAGGTCGGCGTTCGTTTTTTCTTCCACAAAGCACCGAGAAC
>DATAKA010000107.1:0-20984 GCA_036261855.1 Phycisphaerales bacterium
ACTCTCACCCCACGGCGACATCAAGCTCAACCCCCGCACCCACTCCCGTGGGGCCCTGGGTCACGACCGAAACGACGCCGACCTCGAATCCCTCATGAAAGACCTGGCCGAAAACCAGCTCGCCTACCGAGTGGCATCCGACTTGATACGTCAACAGCAGGGAACCCTGCGCACGGCCATCAGCGGTCGTGTGTAGGACCCTTGATTCCAGCCTTTCGATGACCACCTAGACACCCATGTTCGGCTCCCTCGACATCTCCACCAGCGGCATGCTCGCGCAGCGGATGCGCCTCACGGCCATCTCCGCCAACATCGCGAACCGCAACTCCGTGATGCCCGACGGCATGCCCTACCGCGCCCGGGTGGTCACTCTCTCGGCGGGCAACCCCGACGCTCAGACCGAAGCCGGCCGCGAAATGGGCGTCCACGTCGCGTCCGTCGAACTCGACCAGTCCCCCTTCAACCTCCGCTACGAGCCCAACCACCCCTTCGCCCTCAAGTCCGGCCCCTACGAGGGCTATGTCCAGGAATCCAATGTCAACCCCGTCGTCGAGCAGGTGAACATGCTCCAGGCGACGCGGGCGTACGAAGCAAACGCGGCGGCGGCGGAGACCACCAAGGCGATGATCGCACAGGCCCTGCGCCTGCTTGCCTAGGCCAACGCCTAGAGTCTTTCTCGGAGATCCGTGGTCATGGCAGACCCGCTCGGTTTCATCAACCCGCCCAGCTCCATCCGCCCGGTCCAGCCCCCGGCCGGTGGCCTCAACCGCGCGCCCGGCCCCGACGCCGGTGGCGCATCCTTCAAGGACGTCCTCCTCGACAACCTGCGTCAGGCCAACGACGCCCAGGTCGAAGCCACGCGAGCCGTGGAAGACCTCCAGACCGGTGACCGCACCGACATCGAGGGCGTCATCCTCGCGACCCAGAAGGCCGACAACGCCTTCCGCATGCTCCAGTCGCTGCGCAACCGCATGATGGAGGCGTACGACGAGGTCAAGCAGATGCGAGTCTGACCTCCCGGCACGCGCACTTTGAGCGCTCGCTCCCGGCCTTCTCGGACGCTCCAGCGGTTTCTTCCTCCGCTTTCAAGCGTTCGGCCCGATTGCGCCGAATCAAGCACGCCCCCGTTGCGCACCCGCGCAGCGACGGTGCATCATCGGCGCAAGGAGTGCGCCGCAGGCTGACAGGGCATGGAGGCCCGGATGGCGAAGTTCCGCGACATGCTGGCCAACATCCAGGCTCAGTTCGGGCGCATGAAGGTTGCGCACCGGCTGCTGATCGTCTTTGTCGCCATCACGCTCGCGCTGGTCCTCTGGATCGTCTACCAGCAGACCCGCAAGCCCGCGCTGGTCGAGCTCTTCCCCGGCGCAACCCCCGCCGACCAGCAGCAATTCAACACCCTGCTCACCGCGAACGGCTTCCATACCAAGATGGAGAGCGGCCGCCTCCTCCTCGTCCCCGGAGACGTCCTCCAGGCCCGCGCCGTCGTTGCCGAGGCCGGCATCCTCCCGGACGACAAGTCCATCCTCTTCCGCAACATCCTCATCAACCAGTCGTGGACCAACACCCGCGAGCAGAACGACAAGCTCTACAACGAAGCGCTCCAGAACGAGCTTGAACTCACGATCCAGGGTTTCCGCAACATCAAGTCCGCCGACGTGTTCCTCGATGTGCCCGAGCCCAAGGGCCTGGGCCAGACCGTCCGCCGCCCGACCGCCGCGGTCTCCGTCGCCATGCGCTCCGGCGAACCCGTCCCTCAGGCGACCGTCGATGCCATCGCGTCCCTCGTCGCAGGCAGCCGCGCAGGGCTCACCCTGGAGAGTGTCCGCGTCATTGACGGTGCCACCGGCCAGCAACGCCGAGCCCGAAGCGACGACGACGCCATGTCCACGTCGTACCTCGAGCACGCCGCGCTCGTCGAACGCCAGACCCAGCAGAAGGTCATGGACCTTCTCTCCTACATCCCCGGCGTCGTTGTCGCGGTCACCGCACAGGTCGACGTCACCCGCGTCACCAGCCAGACCAACTCCAACATGCCCGTGGGCCAGGGCACCATCTCCCTGCCCCGCAAGGAAGAAACCACCGAGGACACCAGCACCGAGGGTGGTGCCGCCCGCTCCGATGTGCCGGGCGTCCAGAGCAATCAGGCCGCCGACATCACCCAGGTTTCCAACACCACGAACGCCGGCGGCCGCACCCAGAACACCACCTCCAAGACTGAAACCGAGAACCACGTCGGCACCAAGACCGAGACCGTGGTCGATCCCCGCGGTTTCCCCACCATGGTCGCGATCTCCGTGAACGTCCCCCGCGGCTTTGTGACCCGCGTCATCAAGGCATCCGCTCCCGCCGCCGGCACTCCCGCCCCCGCCGGACAAGCCACGGAACCCACCGACCAGGAAGTGCTCGACGCCTTCGAGAAGCGTGTCAAGCCCGCCATCGAGGCCACCATCAAACCCCAGGTCCGCGCACTCACCATGCAGGGCATGAAAGGCGCCAAGCCCGACGCGGTGGACGCCATGGTGGACCAGTCCGTCGGCGTCGCGCTCATCCCCATGGACTTCGCACCCCTCGCGCCCCAGGCCGCGGGTCTCCTGGGCACCATCACCAGCGCATCCGCGGGCGGCGGCATCGGCGGCGGCCTGATCGACAAGGCGCTCCTCGGCCTCCTCAGCCTCGTCGCGATGGGCATGATGTTCGCCCTCGTCAAGAAGGCCGGCAAGAAGGTCGAGGTCCCGACCGCGGAAGAGCTAGTCGGCCTCCCGCCCGCCATCGACGGCGGCAGCGACATCGTCGGCGAGGCCGAGGAGAGCGAGTCCGCCATGACCGGCATCGAGATCGGCGACGAGACCATGGAGTCGCAGAAGATGCTCGAGCAGGTCAACACCATGGTCGGCCAATCGCCCGACAACGTTGCCCGCCTGCTCAACCGGTGGATCGAGCGCGAGGAGTAACACCTGAGGACCTCCATGCCCCGCAAGCCAGGCGAAAAACTCCCGGAAACTGTCGCGGACCTTGAGGGCGTCACCAAGGCCGCCATCCTCCTGCTCGCCGTCGGGCCAGACAAGGCTTCCTCCGTGCTCAAGCACCTGGAGCCGACCGCCGTTGAGGAGGTCACGCGCGAACTCGCGAGCCTCGGGCGCGTCTCCGCCGTCCTCCAGTCGCAGGTGGTGGAGGAGTTCTACCACATCACCGTCGCCAACCAGTACGCCAACGAGGGCAGCCTCGACTACGCCAAGAAGATCCTGCTCGACTCCATGGCCGACCCCAAGGCCGCCGAGCGCATGCTCAACCAGATCCAGACGCAGGTGCAGAAGACCCCCTTCGCCTTCCTGCAGCGCGCCGAGAGCGAGAACCTGCTCACCTTCATCCAGGAGGAGCACCCGCAGACCATTGCTCTCATCATGTGCCACCTGCCGCACCACAAGGCCAGCGAGATTATCGCCGGCCTGCCGATGCAGAAGCAGATCGAGGTCATCAAGCGCGTCGCCAACATGGAGCAGACCAGCCCCGAGGTCATCAAAGAGGTCGAACGCGGCCTAGAAAGCCGCCTCTCCAGCATGCTCATGCAGAGCATGGAGAAGGCCGGCGGCGTCCCCACCGTCGCCGAAATCCTGAACCTCGTCGACCGCTCCACCGAGAAGTCCATCATGGACGGCCTCGAGGGCGAAGACCCCGACCTCGTCGAGCAGATCCGCCGCCTCATGTTCGTCTTCGAGGACATCAAGAAGGTCAACGACAAGGGCATCCAGGCCGTCCTCAAGGAAGTCGACAACAGCGAACTCGCCCTCGCCCTCAAGACGGCCAGCGAAGAGCTCAAGAACAAGATCTTCAAGAACATGTCCGAGCGCGCCGCCCAACTCATCAAGGAGGACATGCAGTACATGGGCCCCGTCCGCGTCAGCGACGTCGAACAAGCCCAGCAACGCGTCGTCGACATCGTCCGCCGCCTCGAGGAGTCTGGCGACGTCGTCATCGAAGGCCGCGGCGGCGACGCCGAACAACTGGTCTAGAGAGAGAGTGACGGAGTGACAAAGTGATTGAGTCACGGAGGGAGAATCAGCCCAAGTACACACAAGCCACTTAACCACTCCGCCACTCCGCCACTCCGCCACTGCTTCTCTCCGTCACTCAATCACTCCGTCACTTCCTCCCCCCATGGCCGTCATCCGTCAATCCGACGCACTCCGCATGGCCGAGCACGCCGTCACGCTCGATCTGGGTGACCTCCGCGCCCAGGGCGACGCCATCATCGCTCATGCCCGCGTCAAGGCACAGGCGGAAATCGACGCCGGCCTCGCCCAGCGCCAGAAGCTCATCGATGGAGCCGCCGACGTCGGCCGCAAGCAGGGCTACGACGATGGCTACGCCAAAGGACTCGAAGCCGGCCGCGCCGCCGGCGCAGCCGAGGCCAAGGCCGCCGCCGCCGCCCAGCACGCGCAGCTCGACAAGGCCTGGGCCGCCGCGCTCGCCTCCTTTGAGCAGCAACGTGCTGCCATGATGTCCCAGGCCCGCCAGGACGTCCTCGCCCTCGCGCTCCTGCTCACCCGCCGCGTCGTCAAGCGTGCCATCGCCGCCGATCCCACGCTCGTCGTCGATCAGGCCGCCGCCGCCATCGCCGCAGCCGCCCGCTCCACGCGCCTCACGCTCAAAGTCCATCCAGAGGACGAGCCCCTCGTCCGCGAGGCCCTCCCCACGCTCATCCAGGGCCGCGCAGACCACGTGGAGTTGAAGCCCGACCCTTCTCTCACACGCGGCTCTTGCACCGCCCACACCGCCGGCGGCGGCAGCGTGGATGCGAGCATCGAAACCCAGCTCGACCGCATCGCCGACGCACTCGTCGGCGCAAAGCCAGCGGAAGGCGGCACGCCATGAGCGTGCTCGCGCCCGCCATTGACATCGCCCAGCGCCTCCAGCCCCTGCGGCTGGAGGGCGTCGTCGCAGCGCTCAAAGGCATGACGCTGCTCGTGGAAGAACTCCCCGCGCCCGTCGGCACGCTCGTCGAAGTCGTGGACCGCCACAGCCACGCTCCACCCACCGCGCCGCGGCTGGGAGAAGTCATCGGCTTCTCGCGCGAGCACTGCATCGTCATGATGCTGAGCCAGACGCTCGACATCCGCCCCGGCGACCGCGTCGTCGCGCACCAGGCAGCTCAGGTCGTCCCCGTGGGCTATTCCATGCTGGGCCGCGTCATCAACGGCCTCGGCGCCGCGATCGACGCGCAGCCCCGTCCGCGCGAACTCGTCCCACGCCCCCTTTCGCCAGAGCCCCTGGCAGCCATGCGCCGCCGCCGCATCTCGCAGCAACTCCTGACCGGCCTCCGCGCGGTGGACCTCATGATGCCCCTCGGCCGCGGCCAGCGCATGGGCATTTTCGCCGGCCCCGGCGTCGGCAAGAGCACGCTGCTGGGCACCATCGCCCGCCGCACCAACGCCGACGTCAACATCATCGCCCTCATCGGTGAGCGCGGCCGCGAGGTCAAGGACTTCATCGAGCACAGCCTGGGCCCCGAGGGGCTCGCGCGCAGCGTCGTCATCGTCGCAACCGGCGATGAGCCACCCCTCATGCGCATCCACGCCGCCAAGCTCGCCTGCGCCGCCGCCGAGTTCTTCCGCGACGAAGGCCGCGATGTCCTGCTGATGATGGACTCCATCACCCGCTTCGCCCACGCGCAGCGCCAAATCGGCCTCTCCGCTGGCGAGCCGCCCACCAGCCGCGGCTACACCCCCAGCGTCTTCGCCCAGATGGCCCTGCTCCTGGAACGCGCCGGCACCATCGAAGTCCCCGGCCTCGCCGCCGGCTCCATCACCGGCCTCTACACCATCCTCGTCGAGGGCGACGACATGACCGAGCCCGTCGCCGACGCGGCCCGCGGCATCCTGGACGGCCACATCATCCTCTCCCGCAAACTCGCCCAGAAGGCCCACTTCCCCGCCGTGGATGTGCTCGATTCCGTCAGCCGCGTCGCAGACGACGTGACGCCCCCGGAGCACCAGGCCGCCCGCCGCCAGGTCTCCCGCATGATGGCGATCTACAAGGACGTCGAAGATCTCGTGCAGATCGGCGCCTACGCCCGTGGCAGCAACCGCGAAGCAGACGTCGCCATCGACGCCAACCGCTCGATCATCGACGTCCTGCGCCAGGGCAAGGACGAGAACGAGCCGTTTGAAAAGTCCCTCGCCACCCTCACCCGCATCGCGCGAGAGACGACCGAAGCCTCCAAGCCCGCCCCACCCCGGAAGGGAGGCAAGTAACCCATGGCCAAGTTCGTCTTCCGCCTCGCCACTCTCCTCCGCGCCCGCCAGGCCGTGGAGCGTCAACGCCAGGTCACCGTCGCCGCGTTCGAACGCGAACGCATGAGCCTGGAAGACGAGCTCCGCGCCATCCAGCGCGCGATCACCATGGAAAAGCAGGAACTCCGCGACCAGTTGAGCGCCGGGCCCACCTCGCTGGACCTCCGCGGCGTGCGCTTCCAGGCCGGCGCATCGCTGCGGCTCGCCACACGCGCCCAGCAGGTCGTGCTCCGCCTCGCAGGTGCGCACAAACGCCTCGCCGACGCCCGAGCGCAGCTGCTCGAAGCCGCCAAGGCCCGCAAGGCCGTCGAGCTGCTCCGCGAGAAGCAGCTCGAAGAGTTCACCACCGAGCAGAAACGCAGGGAGTTCGCCTCGCTCGATGACCTCATGGTCATGCGATCCCGCCGCGTAGGCGCGAGTGACGACACATCCATGGAGGACGCGGCATGAAGACCGTCTGGAACATCATCGCGGTGCTCGCCGTCGCGAACCTCATCGCCGTCGCCGGCTTCGTCGGCTGGCTCCGCTCCACCGACCGCCTGAACATGGACCGCGCCCGCGCCGTGCGCGCCATGCTCAGCACCACCCTCACGCAGGACGCCGCGGCGGCCGCTCAAAGGAAGGCCGAAGAAGAACAGGCCGTCAAGGACGGTGAGGCCGCGGCCAAGGCGGCCCGCCCCGCGCTCACCGCCGCCGAAAAACTCGCCGCCCGCGTCGAAGCCACCGAGCTCGACAACCAGCGCATGCAGCGCCTCAAGCGCGAAGTGGAAGACCTCCAGAAGACGGTGGCACGCGAACGCGACGAACTCGGCGCACAGCGAGCCCGCCTCACCGCCGACCAGCAGGCCTTCGACGAGCAGGTCAAGCAGGTCGCGGCACTCGCCAGCACCGAGCAGTTCCAGAAGACCCTTGGCATCCTCCAGTCCCTCAAGCCCACCGCCGCAAAGTCGCTCCTCATGGAAATCATGGGCCCCGCCGCGGCGTCCCAGGCACCCGCCGAAGTGCAGCCCACCATGGGCGCCAACACCCCGGCGTCCATCGACACGGCCACGGCTCCTCCCGCGAACGACGACGGCCTGCGCATCGCCGTCGAATACCTCAACGCCATGGAAGACCGCGCCCGCACCAAGGTCATGACCGAGTTTGCGAAGGACGATCCGGCCTTGGCAGCCCGCTTGCTTGAATCCCTGCGGAAGCGTGGGCAGTTCGCCCGCGCCGACGCAGGGACCAACCCATGATCGCGGCAGACTCGACCCTACTTTCCCATCCCGCCGCGCAGAACCCGCCCCGCACCGCGGCAAACCCGCGCGATCCCTCCGCCGATCCTGCGCGGGAAGCGGCAAGTGGCGCAAACGCAGGGACCGACGCCGCTCAGGCATCCTTTGCCCGCCTCGTCACCATGCTGCGCACGCCGTCGCTGCCGGTCGGTGATACCTCCGCCGGTGCCCGCACCACCGCAGCAACCAAGCAGGCTCGCGCCAAGCGGTCCCAGCCAACCACCGTGGACCCCGTCCTCGCCGCGGCCACCATCAACCCCACCAAACTCGCCGAGCAGGAACTCCGCACGGCATCGCCCAAGCCCAACGACAATGCCGATGGCAAGAGTGGGGGAGAGAGCGCAACCAAGGCCGCCGTCGCCAGGGCAGCACCTGGGCGTGATGATGCCGCGCCCGAACCCGTCGAATCCAAGCAACCCGCTGCCAAATTCGGCGGCAATGCGCCGCAGCATTCGCACACACAGCACAACAATCTACAGCCGCAAGCATCCACGTCCGCCACTCCGATTTCAGTGCCGCAGCGCGCCGCAGCGCAGCTCGCGTCATCCGGTGCCGGCCAACCAGCAATCAACGCGGTGACAAACGCATCCGCTACGCGATCCTCGCAACCGCAGCAGGCGAGCGCCGTCAACGCCGCCGCTGCTGACCGCAACACCTCACGCGCCTTTATCGCAAAGCTCACCCGCGCCGCCGCGCCCGCCCGCGCACAACTCCAGCAGCAGCACGTGGCAGACGCCGCGGCACGCGGCCTAGGCCTCGCCATCAAAAAGGGCGGCGGTGAAGTCACGATGCGGCTGCGCCCGGAAGGGCTGGGCCACCTCCGCATCGACCTCAAGATCCAGGACGCAAAGATCGAGGCCACGCTCAAGCCCCAGACAGATTCGGCACGCGACTTGCTCACCGATTCTCTGCCCCACCTGAAGTCCGCGCTGGAAGCGCAGGGCCTCACCGTGGAGCGCATCACTATCGAGCCGGTCGGAGCACCGGCCGCTGCGCAGGACGCGCAGCACGCAGGCACGGACGCCCACGCCGCAACACCCGATGGATCGGGCCACCCGCGGCAGGACCAACAGGCGCGGAGCGCCGCACAGACGCCGGTCGGAGACCAGGCGGGAACAGGCACGGACGCACACGAACCACAGTCACCCTGGGCCTTCGCCCAAGGCGTGACATCCACCGCCCCCGGCGTGTGGGAATGGGTCGCATGAGCACCGCGTGATCGCACGCCGCTCGCCAGCGATGCCACGCCGCATGAATGAACTCATGCGGTGGTGTCCCCCGCGCACACAGGAGGTCCGCATGGCCGTGCAAGCCGTCTCCAACTCCACCACGTCCACGGGCATCAACGGCTTCTCGTCGATGTCCACCGAGGACTTCACGAAGATCATCTTCAGTGAACTCTCCAACCAGGACCCGCTGAGCCCCAACGACACCAACGCCCTGCTGCAGCAGATCTCCACGATCCGCGCCATCCAGAGCGACACTGACCTCTCGCAGAGCCTCCAGACGCTCGTCTCTCAGAACGAGTTCGCCTCCGCCGCCACGCTCATCGGTCAGCCCGTCTCGGGCGTCACCGAGGAGTACGAGCGTGCCGAGGGCGTCGTGCGTTCCGTCTCACGCACCGCCAACGGCCCGGTGCTGACGCTCGAGGACGGCAACCGCATCCCCATCAACTGGCTCGACACTATCACCAAGCCCGCTGCGACGACCACCACGCCCTGACGGAGCCACGCCATGAGCACACCTTTCATGGGCGGGGCCGATGCGCTCAAACTCCTCAGCGCCCCGCAACAAACTTCCACGCAGCAGTTCCTCCGCCAACTCGCCGGCGGTGACTCGTTCCAGTCCATCCTCGACAAAGCACGCGCGGGCGCAGTCTCCAGCGGCATCGCCGTCAAGACCGCCAAGGACTGCCCGATCACGCTAACGCAGGACCAGCTTACCCGCCTTGCCGCGGCCGCTGACATCGCCGAAGCAAACGGCGCCGGCCGCGCCGTCTTCCTCGTGGACGGCCAGGCACTCCGCATGGACGTCGGCACCCGCACCATCCTCGGCCCCGTGGACCTCTCGTCCACCGCCGTGCTCGCCGACATCGACGCCGTCGTTGCCGTCGCAGCATCAGATGCCGTGAAGAAGCAGGCCCCCGCGCCGTTCACCGCGCCCGGCAACATCGGCATGAACGCGTCCCTCCTGCGCACCCTCACCGAACGCGCCTGATCAACATTCAAGTCCCGCTCATGCACGCCGCCAACGCGCGGCCTTGTCGCGTTTGTACAAGTTCACTCCTCACTCCTCACTCCTCACCTCTCCCTCCTCCGGCCCGCCACTTGCGTACATGTCTTGACCGCACGCCCGCGGGACGCGGGCACCCTTCACGCACGGACGCTCATTCTCATCTGTTCCCTCGGAGCATCCCATGGCTTCCACCACCGCCCTCTTCACCGGCCTCTCCGGCCTGAATGCCAACGCACGCAACCTCGACGTCATCGGCAACAACATCGCCAACGTCAACACCACGGCGTTCAAGAGCAGCCGCCTGCTCTTCTCCACCATGTTCAACCGCACGATCTCCGGCGGAACACCGCCCGGCGACGTCAACGGCGGCACCAACCCCTTCCAGATCGGCATGGGCGTCAACACCGCCGGCACCCAGCGCAACATGAGCAACGGCACAATCTCCGTCACCGGTGATCAGCGCGACATGGCCATCGACGGCTCGGGCTTCTTTCTCGTCCGGCGTGGCGAGACTGATTACTACACGCGTGACGGCTCCTTCCGCCCCAACGCCAACAACGACCTCACCAGCGTCAACGGCGATCTCCTCATGGGCTACGGCGTCGATGCCGAGTTCAACATCAACCAGGGCTCGCTCGTCCCGCTCCGCATCCCGCTTGGCCAGCTCACCATCGCCGAGGCGACGCGCAACGTCCGCATGAGCGGCAACCTCGACGCAGACGGCCCGCTCCCCACGCACGGCTCGCGCATCACCTTGGGCGGCACAAGCACGACCGGCCTCGGCGTCATCTCCACCGCCACCCCGCCGCCCGCCACCGGCAACATCCTCGAACTCACGAGCCTCCTGACAGACATCGAAGACCCCCAGCAGCCGGGGTCCGACACCGCGCTCTGGTCCGTGGGCCAGCAGGTGGAACTCCGCAACGTCCAGAAGGGCAACAAACTGCTGCCTACCACGGCATACGACATCACGGCCACCAGCACCGTGCAGGACCTCATGAACTTCTTCGCCGCATCGCTGGGCATCGAGACCACGACCGGCCCCAACCCCGACTCGGCATTGCCCGGCCTCACGCTCGACCCCGTGACCGGCATCCTCGCCATCACAGGAAACGCCGGCGCAGCCAACGACATCACGCTCGACTCTGCCGACGTCCGCACGCTCTCCGCCACCGGTTCGGTCGTGGGCTACCCCCTCACGCCCACCAAGGCCGCGAGCGCCGACGGCGAGGGCGTCCGCACAACGTTCATGGCGTACGACTCGCTCGGCACACCCGTCGAAGTGAACCTGACCATGGCGCTCGAAGGCCGCTCCGACACAGGCACCACCTGGCGCTACTACGTCGAAAGCCCGGACAGCAGCACCGGACTGCAGGTCGCGACCGGCACAGTTTCTTTTGACAACGAGGGCCAGCTTGCGACCAACACGCCAGTGACCGTGACGATCGACCGATCCGCGACGGGCGCGACGACGCCTCTGTCGTTCTCGCTCTCGTTCGGCTCCACCACCGACAACGTCACCGCCCTCAGCGACGATTCCTCCGAGATTGCCGCGACGTTCCGCGACGGCTCGCCCATCGGCACGCTCACGGGCTTCGGCGTGGGCGGCGACGGCACCATCAGCGGCGCGTTCTCCAACGGCCTCACCCGCACACTGGGCCGCGTCGCCGTGGCCACGTTCACCAACCCCGAGGGCCTCGTGGAAGAAGGCTCCAACCTCTTCAGCGTCGGGGCCAACAGCGGCGAGCCCGCCGTCATCGGCCCCGGCACCTTCAACGCCGGCCGTATCGTGTCGGGCTCCCTCGAACTGAGCAACGTGGACCTGGGCGAAGAGTTCATCAAGATGATCCTGTCCAGCACCGGCTACTCGGCGAACTCCCGCGTCATCAAGACCACCGATGAACTCATGCAGCAGTTGCTGGTCCTCGGTCGTTAACGGGACGACAGCGTGAGGCGATCGACGAACCACGCTACGCTTCCCCATGCCCAGTGCCCCCGCACTCCGCATCCTGCTCGCGACGCCCCTGGCCCTGACCGCCTGTGCGCAGCAGGTGACGCCCTCGTACGACTCCCCGGAACCCGGCGCCCGCAACGCGGCCATCGTGCAGACCGCCGCCGCAGGACGCACGTCCGACATCCCCAACCTGGTCCGCATGCTCGAGAGCGACGACCCGACCACGCGCGTCCTCGCGATCCGCACCCTGGAACGCCTGACCGGCGAGACCCACGGGTACGACCCGCACGCCGAACCGTTCGAACGCGAGCCGGCGATCGCACGCTGGGCCGAGCACGCCCAGGGCGGGGGTGCCCGGTGAACACACTGCTCACGCTCGAAATGCCCAGCAACGCGATGTACCTGTGCGCGGTGCGGTGCTTCATCAGCGAGGTCTGCCGCCGCCACGGGTTCGTGGAGATGCAGACGTCGCAGGTGGTGCTCGCGGTGGACGAGGCGCTCGCGAACGTGATGAAGCACGGCTACCAGGGCCGCGCCGACGGCCGGATCACGCTGCGGGTGATGCCCGTGACCGACGACGCCAAGGGGCCGGGACTCTCGTTCACGATCGACGACTGGGGCCGGCAGGTGGACCCGGCAACGATCAAGAGCCGCGACCTTGCGGACATCCGGCCCGGCGGGTTGGGAGTCCACATCATCCGGCAAGTGATGGACAGCGTGACCTACGAGACGCCGGCAGGGCAGGGCATGCGGCTGACAATGACCAAGTTTGTGTCCTCGCCGGCCGTGACCGGCACCGGCACGGATTCCAGACACTGCGGCGACTCGGGCCCCTGCGCGGGCTGCACACCAACCGGAGGGGACCATGGCTGACCAGACGACCGTCGAAGTTACGGAAGAGAACGGCATGATCGTGCTGAGTCCCAGCGGCGACATGGGCACGCACGAATCTCCATCGCTGCGCACCGCGCTCAAGGCCGCCATCGAGAAGCGGCCCAAGCGGGTTATCGTCGACCTTTCCGGCGTGGGGTACATGGCCACCGCCGGCCTCGCCACGCTCGTGGAGTCCCTCCGCGGCTCGCGCGATGCGTCGGTGGAACTCGTGCTGTGCAACCTCCAGCCCCGCGTCAAGGCGGTGTTCGACATCGCGCGCCTGGCGTCCGTCTTCCGCATCACGCAGACGCTCGACGAGGCGAAGAAGTAGGCCGCACGCATGGCACAGGACGGGACCAACTCCGGCGGCGACAGCCTTGTTCGCAAGGTAGTGACTCCCATCGAGGGCATCGGCGAGCTCACGCTCGACACCATCGAGCACATCGGCGGTGCGCTGTTCCTGTTCATCGAGTCGCTGGCGTGGATCGGGCGCGGCACGATGAAGCCCAAGGTCCGCATCGGGCGCGCGGCGATCGTGACGCAGATCGTGCGCGTGGGCGTGCGGAGCGTGGCGATCGTGTCGCTGGTCTCCGGCTGCGTGGGGCTCATCCTGGCGTTCCAGCTCGCGCCGCCGCTGGACCAGTTCGGCCAGAAGAGCCTGGTCGCGAACATCATTTCCGTCGCGGTGCTGCGCGAGCTGGGGCCCCTGATCGGGGCCATCGTGCTCACCGGCTTTGCGGGCGCCAGCATCGCCGCGGAGATCGGCACGATGGTGGTGAGCGAGGAGGTCGAGGCGCTCGAGGCCCACGCGCTGGACCCGGTGCGGTTCCTGGTGGTGCCGCGACTCATCGCCAGCATCCTCAGCATGGCGTGCCTGTCGGTGATTTCGTGCGTGGTGTCGATTGTCGCGGCACTCCTGATTTCGATGACAGCGCTGGACATCCCGTACACGAACTTCATGACCAACATGATGGATCAGGCGAAGCTGGTGGACTTTGTCACCGGCGTCTCCAAGGGCGCGGTGTTCGGCGTGCTGATCGGCGTCATCGCCTGCACCAACGGCCTGAAAGTGGAAGGCGGCGCGGCGGGCGTGGGCCGGGCGACGACCGGGACGGTGGTGCAGAGCGTCGTCGCGATCGTGATCGCCGACCTCGCGTTCACCGCGGCGTTCTTTGCGCTTGGCTTGGTCTAGAAGTGGTTTGGTTTAGATCAGGCCGCGGTCCTTGGCGGTGAGCAGGGCGGTCATGCTCTTGCCGTCGTCGAGCGTGCCGTCCCGGAGCATGCGCCAGACCTCGGCGACCGGGGTGGGTGCCACCTCAATGTCCTCGTCCACTTCCAGCCGCTGCGCGGTTTTTCGCAGGTCTGTTGCGACGTAGGCCCACATGCGCTCATCGGAGAGGCCCGGGGAGGTGAGGAAGCTGCCCAGCGGATGGAGCGTGCCCGCGACGAACCCAGTTTCTTCTTCCAACTCTCGCGCTGCGCAGA
This sequence comes from Phycisphaerales bacterium, assembly GCA_036261855.1. Classification (GTDB taxonomy): domain Bacteria; phylum Planctomycetota; class Phycisphaerae; order Phycisphaerales; family UBA1924; genus BJHL01. Next base: position 14,118 of record DATAKA010000107.1, read on the forward strand.
GCGCGGGGTTTTCAGGCCCCTCGCGGGTACCGGCGGGGAGCTCGTAGATGGTTGCCGCGACGCTGAGGCGGTAGCTGCGGATGAGGACGATCTGGCGGCCGGAGGGGCTCTCGAGCACGGGGACGATGACGACCGCACCGGGGTGGCGGATGATGACGCGCTCGCGGACGGAGCCGTCGCGTGCCTGGACCTTGAGCAGTTCGACGTCGTACTTTCCGCCCTTGTGGAGCGTGGATCGGCCGACGATGGGGGGGGTGCGCGGGATATGCTTGCCATCACTAACCGAGTCCGCCGCGCTGCCATGTTCGAATGCACTCATCGGGCGATCGTACGGGCAGAGGGCGGGGCGTCGGGTTTGGCTGGAGAGAGCGCGCGTGATCTTCTGTCGTGAACAACCCCTGGCACCGAGCGACGCGGGGAGCGCGGGCGATGGCCCGGTCGTGCGGCTGGTGGACGTGCACAAGGCGTTCGGAACGCAGGTGGTGCTCAACGGGGTGTCGCTGGACATCGAGCGCGCGAAGACGACGGTGGTGATGGGGCCATCCGGGTGCGGCAAGAGCGTGATGCTCAAGCACATCGTGGGGCTGCTGCGTCCGGACCGGGGCGAGGTGTGGTACGCCGGGCAGCGGGTGGACAACGCGTCTGAGGAGGCGCTCTCCAGGTTGCGGCTGGAGGTCGGGCTGCTGTTCCAGATGGGGGCGTTGTTCGATTCGTTCACGGTGGAGGAGAACATCGCGTTTCCCTTGATCGAGCACACGCGGATGAAGCGGGCTGAGCGGCGGGACCGGGTGGCGGAGGCGCTGGAAACCGTGGACCTGGTGGGGGTGCAGGAGAAACTCCCGAGCCAGCTCTCCGGCGGGCAGCGCAAGCGTGTGGCGCTGGCGCGGGCGATCGTGCTGCGGCCCCGGGTGATGCTGTACGACGAGCCGACGACGGGGCTGGACCCGATCCGGTCGGCGGGGATCGACGAGCTCATCACGCGCCTTAAGGAAAAGATGGGCGTGACGAACATCGTGGTGACGCACGACCTGTCGAGCGCGCGGCACGTGTCGGACCGCGTGGTGATGCTGCTGGGCGGGAAGATCGCGGCGGACGGGACGTTCGAGGAACTGACGCGCTCAAGCGATGCGCGGGTGCAACACTTCCTGCAGGGCGTGTACGACAAGGCCGATGAGCCCGACATGCCCGAGGCCGTGAGGCCGCAACGCGGGCACGTGGCACCGCGGGCGGTGTCGCTGTCATCTTTCGCGCCGCCGTTTGTGGACAGGAGCACGCCGCAGTGAACAAGACGTTCTTCCGAGACTTTCTGACCGGGCTCACGAGCCTCCTGGGGCTGGTGGGGCTCATCGTGATGCTCCTGCTCTTCGGGGAGATCAGCCCTTCGCTTGCGCAGAAGCAGTACCCGTTCTTCGTGACGCTCACGAACGCGGGGGGGCTGACGGACTCGAGCCCTGTGACGCTGGACGGGGTGAAGGTCGGGCGCGTGGTGAAGGTCGAGAACGTGCAGGGGCTGGGCGCAAAGGTGCGGGTGATGGTGCGGGAGAGCGCGCACGTGCCGCGGCGGGCGGTGGTGTCGGTAGAGCGGGGCCTGACGGGCGATGCGACGATGGACTTTCGCAGCGTGGGGCTCGCGCGGTCAGAGCTCGCGGACATCGTCCAGAAGGACGATGTGATCGAGGGGGGCTCGCCCGGCACGCTGCTGGGGGGCCTGCAGGAAGTGATCAAGGAACCGATGGCCCGGCTGAACCGGACGGCGGACAACATCGATGCGCTGGCGGTGGAGTACAAGAAGCTGGGCGAGCGGCTCAACGACATGGTGGAGCCACGGACGCTGGAGGATGTTGCCGGCGGCAAGCCCGCGAACCTGCGTTCGACGTTGGCCCGCATGGACAAGGCGCTGGCGGACGCCGACCAGTGGCTGGGCGACAGCGGCATGCGGCAGACGACCAAGGACCTGCTGGATCGCGCTGGCAAGGTGATGGACCAGGCGCAGGAGTTGACGACGGCGTGGACGAGCGCGGCGACCAAGGTGGAAAGCACCGTGGGGGACATCGGGGCGCGGGCCAACGAGGTGTCGGCGGAGTTCAAGGAACTTTCGGGCAGGGCGCAGGACGTGCTGGCCCGTGCGCAGGCCGCGGCGGACGAGGTGGCGGTGATGGTGGAGAAGGTGAACAAGGGTGAGGGGACGGCGGGGCGGCTGGTGAACGATCCGAGCTTGTACCAGAATCTGGACGACGCGGCGGACCGGCTGGGCAAGGTGCTGGATGAGGCGCAGCAACTGCTGGAGAAGTACAAGGCGGAGGGGATACGGCTGAAGCTGTGATGTGGCGTGTTCGAGCACGGGTAGGCATCGGGGCATGGGGCATCAAGGCATCCAGGCGCAGCGAACAACCCTCGCGTTGGTCGCGGGTGGTGCTTTCTGCGATGGGGCTTCACGTTCCGCGCGTGGGGTGGTCCGTGGGGTGCTGGGGCACCTTGCCTGCCTGACACGCGCGGATCGACGGGCGGGACAGCCTTGCGTGCTTGCCGGGCACGCGGTGCGGAGCGTGATCTCCGCCGCGGCATGGGCGCCACCCCGTGCCGCGCTGACCGACCGTCAAGGGACGCTGCCTTTCCGCGTGCGGCCGGCGCGCCCGCTGGACCACCGGCCGGATGACCCGGGCAGGCGGCGGGAACGACGGGGCACGCGGAAGAAACAGCGCTCCTCTACCCAATCCCCCCCGCGACCCGATTTGTGCGCGCGGACAAAGGCATTTCACCACGGAGAGCACAGAGAGCACAGAGGGGGAGGAGAGGTAAAGGCGGGAAGAGTAAAGACTTGGGGAGGGGGCGCGGAAAGCGAAGAAAAACTGGAAGAATGTTGTGCGTTTCCCGTTTTGGAGCCACGGCGCGCGCGCAAACGCGGTGATGCGAGCGGGTGGGCGTGCGGTTTCGGTACGATTGGGGCATGATCGACACCACGAAAGTGCAGGGGCGGCGCGCGGTGCGGTACGCGACGGTGGCGGACATGATCGCGGATGCGCGGGCGTGTGTGGCGGCACGCCAGTTGGAGCAACTGGGGAACTGGTCGGTCGGGCGCGCGATGAACCACGTCGCGGCGTGGATCGAGTATCCGTTCGTGGGTTACCCGCCGGAGCTTGTCATTCCTGAAGAGATGAAGGCGCAAGCGAAGCTCGTGAAGACGCGGCTCATGCAGGCGGCGATGCAGCCGGGTGAGCGTCTGCCGGGGCTGGAGGCCGGGACGCTGGCAACGGAGGATGTCGCCGCGGCGGTGGGGCTGGCGCGGCTGGAGCGTGCGGCGGCGATGCCGGTTTCGGGCGGGCCGGACGATCCGGCACCGGTGCCGGATCCGGCGTTTGGCGTGGTGACGCTGCATGAATGGACGGAGATCAGTCTCCGTCACGCGGAGCTGCACATGAGCTTCTTTGTGGTGCGGGAGTGATCAGCCCTGGAGGTAGCCGCCGGTGGGTTCGCCGACTTTGTAGATGGCGAGCGTGTTGCTGGCCTTTGCCTGCGCGAGGGGGCGGCCGGCGACGAGGACGACGTAGTCGCCGGGCTTGGCGATGCCGCGGGCGCGGAGGTACTCATCGACGGTGACGTTCCAGTCGTTGAGCGTGCCGCGGCCGGGGGGCTTGGCGCAGACTGGGAGGACGCCCCGGAGGAGGGCCATGCGGCGGGTCTGCTGGGGGTCGCTGGAGTAGGCGACGATGGGGACGTGGAAGCGGTTCTGGGAGAGGTAGCGGGCGGTGCCGCCGCGTTCGCTCCAGCAGACCACGGCTTTGGCCTCCAATTCCTGCGCGATGCTGGCCGCGGCTTCGGCGAGTGCGGCGGTGGTGCGGTGGGAGTCGTCAAAGAAGAGGGGGGGTGAGAGGTCCGCCGCGGCGTCACGGAGGCGTTCCTCGGCGGCGGAGATGATGCGGGCCATGGTCTCTACGACGAGGACGGGGTGCTTTCCGACGGCGGTTTCGCCGCTGAGCATAACGGCGTCGGCGCCGTCGAAGACGGCGTTGGCGACGTCGCTGGCTTCGGCGCGGGTGGGCACGGCGTTGTCGATCATGGTCTCAAGCATTTGTGTCGCGACGATGCAGGGCTTGCCGCGGACGCGGCACGCGGCGACGATCTGCTTCTGGACGACGGGGACCTTGGCGATGTCCATTTCGACGCCGAGGTCGCCACGGGCGACCATGATGGCATCGGAGGCGTCCACAATGGACTCCAGGTTCTTCACGGCCTGGGGCATTTCGATCTTCGCGACGACGGGGATCCAGACACCGTAGACGGCCTCGCGGTCGGGCTTGACGGCGGGGCACATCTGCGAGAGGCGTTGCTTGAGTTCGTAGATTTCGTCGGCACGGCGGACGAAGGAGAGCGCCAGGTAGTCCATGTCGTTCTTGACGGCCCAGGCGACGCACTCCCAGTCGCGCTCGGTGATGGCCGAGGCGGAGAGTTCGCTCTGGGGGACGTTGATGCCCTTGTTGCTGCTGATCCAGCCGCCGACGACGACGCGGCAGCGGAGTTCGCCCTTGTCACGGTCCTGGTCCACGGCGAGCATGCGGATGAGCCCGTCGTTCACGAGGAGTTTGTGGCCGGGCTGGACCTCTCGCACGAGGGGCTGGTAGGTGACGGGGAGCACGAGCTGTTGGGTTGCGCCTTCGGGTCGGTAGAGCGCATCGGTGATGCCGGCCTTGAAGACGACGTCTTCGCCGGACTTGACCTCGACCATGCCGCCGCCGGAGGGGCTGGGCTTGCCGATGGTGGCCGGAATCTTGCCGACGCGGATCTTGGGGCCCTGGAGGTCTCCCAGGCATGCGACCTCAACACCCATGTCGCGCGCAACGGCGCGGACGGTGTCGAGGCGCTTCTGGTGCATGGTGAACTCACCATGGGAGAAGTTGAAGCGGAAGACACCGACGCCCGCGCTGATGAGCTTGCGGACGGATTCGGGGGACTCCGACGCCGGTCCGATCGTGGCGACGATGGAGGCGAGGAAGTGGGGGGCTTCGATGTCGGAGTGGGTGGAGTGCATGGAGAGAAAGTGAATCGTGAGGAGTGAGGAGTGAATAGTTGGGGAACGAGGGTGGGCGCTAGTTTGGGGAGAGGGAATTGATGCGGTCGTAGTTGTTACGGAAGAAGGTGTAGTAGGCGACTTCGAGGCGGGTGAGGGTGGTGGGGTCGCGCCAGCGGTCGCGGATGGTGCGGTAGTTGGCGGCGGTGAAGGGGAGGGGGTTGCCGTCCTTGTCGGGGGTTTCCGGCCAGCCGTAGAAGAGGGATTCGAGTTCGGCGAGGCGGTCCTTGGGGAATGCGGCGTTGCTGCGGGCGGCGTTGAGCGCGTTCCAGGCTTCGCGCTGCTGGTGGGCGTTGTCGATGCTGAAGGCGCCCATCATGAGGCCGATGGCGGAGCGCCAGTTGGCGGGGCGGTGTTCGGCGGCGACGGTGAAGGGGTCGATGTCGTCGACGAACTTCGTGCGGTGCTGCGCGATGAGGTCTTTGCGGACGGGCATGCGGCGGAGTTCGTACATGCGCGGGGCGAGGATGCGCGCGGGGTCGCCCTTGGCGGCGGGGTCGGCGTTCGCGAGCGTGGGGTTGTCCTTGCTGCGCGGGTCGCGGGTGCTGGGGAGCTGCCAGAGGAGCTGGCCCTCGGGCGAGAGGCAGAACTCGACGAAGCGTTTGGCGAGGTCGGGGTTTGGTCCGGCGCGGAGGATGGACGCGGGGTCGGCGTCGATGTAGGTTGCGCCTTGTGGGTCCACGTAGCCCAGGCGCGCGTCCTTCACGTTGCTGCCGCTGACGGCCTGGGCCTGGCCGCGGCCGTAGAAGTCGATGGCAAGGCCCGCGGCGCCTTCGCCGGCGGAGATGTCGATGGGCGGGCGCGTGGCGGCGGGCGCGAAGGAGCGTGCGTTGGCGGTCATTTCGCGGAGGATGCGCCAGCCTTCCTGGAAGGAGACCTCGACGCGTTCCATCGTCGCGGGGGAGAGGGACTTTTCCCAGGGGGTCTTGGTTTTGGCTTCGGTGTCGAACGCGGCGGTGAGTTCGGCGAGCCAGCCTTCGTCCTTGGCGCGGTTCCAGAGGGCGGCGTTCAGGACTTCGTCGAAGGCGGTGGTGATGGAGCCGCTCTGGCGGGGATCAGCAAGGATGACGAGGCCGGAGAGGCGCGGGTCGGTGAGGTCTTGGAACGTGCGGGGCTCGGGGACGCCCATGCGGTGGAGGACTTCGCGGTTGTAGACGATGCCGAAGGAGGAGAGGGCGGTGCCGATCCAGAACTGCTGGGGGTCAAAGAGTTGGCCCGCGCCGACGCGGTTGTCCACCGCGCCGGCAGCGTCCTTCCCAAACCACGCGGCGAGCTCATCGTCAGTGAACCCGGCGGGGGCGCTCATGGGGAGCGGGAGTTCCTTCTCGGCGCCGGGGGGCTTGACGCGGACGCCGGTCTTGAGGCGGCCATGGTCGAAGGAGCCGCCGCCGAACATGATGTCGAAGGAGATGGTGCCGGGCGGGGCGGTGGGGTTCTTGGGGTCGGTGAAGTCAAACTTGCCAGCTTTGGCGGCGGCGGTGAACTGGGCCTCGAGGATCTTGACCAGTTCGCTGGTGCCCGCGCCGGGGCTGCGCCAATCGACGAAGACGTCCTCGCCGTAGTTGTCCTTGTGCCAGCGGGCGAAGGCCTCGCCGAACTCGAGGCGGATCTGCGGGACGTGGGGCGTGATGATGACGACGCTGCGCGCGTTGGAGGGCGCGGCCTGGGCGGGGCTCAGGAGTTTCAGCGCGAGGGGGATGCCGAGGACGACCGCGAGTGCGAGGAAGACCAGCGTCTTCTGGAGCATGGGGGGAGCGTAGTAGGGGCTCGCGCGCGGTGGGGGATCAGCGGTGGGGGAAGCG
>DATAKA010000109.1:0-23973 GCA_036261855.1 Phycisphaerales bacterium
GTCGCCGTCGAACGCGCGCCCAAGCACCGGCAGCACAGGCTGGCCGGACGCGGGGTCGAGCACGAAGCGGACGGTTTCTGTGACGTCGCCGAAGGCGAGCACGCCCTCGTGGTGCTGCCGGAGTCGGCGGAGCATCGACGCGGTCACTGCGTTGTCCGGGGGTGTGGGCACACGGAATCATTCGCACAGACCCGCGTGCAACCCACTGTGCGGGGGATATCGGGGTCGGTGTGGGGTCCGATACGGTGCAAAAACGATCGCGGGGCCGACTAGTGCCAGCCCCGCGTTCGCTGCGTTGTCCTGTGAGTTCTTCCGCGTCGCCAACGACGCGGGAGGGCCGGGCCTCACAGCCCGGGAGAAGCGGGAACTCCTTGAGTTCCCCCTTCAGGCTGAAACAGCCTTACTTCTTCTTCTTCTTGCCCTTCTTCTTGGTCTTCTTCGCCATTGATCATCTCCTTGGCAACACGGGAGGCGCCTTCAACGCAACGATGCGCCGCGACGCACACCCCAAGACTCAGAACAGTGTATCGGAAGTTGTGGTGGTTGTGCTTGACGATTGTGAAAAATTGTGGACAACTTGGCGCAGAGTGGGGTCAGAGAGTGGCGCGCGCACGCTGAGCGCGAGCGTGGATCGTCCATGGGTGTCCATCGCCGATCGCCCGCGGCATCGTGAACGTGCGCTTCGCGGCGCTTCATCTCCACATCATGCATGAAGCGCGGTCGGATGCGTGGTCGGAACGATCCTGCGCGCGTTCCCCGGCGGCGACACACCGTCGCAACACCGCCGTTCATCACGCACCGCCCGCGACGGACGTCGTACCGTTTTCCCCCGTAAACTCCGCGGCTTTTCACGCACTTCCCGGAGCCCACGCTTGTCCACCATCCACACCCGCGCACTTGATTGCGGCATGCCGCTGCTGGTCGAGGTCATGCCCTCCGTCCGTTCCGCGGCGGTGTACTGGATGCTCCCCGCCGGCAGCGCGACCGACCCCGATGACCGCGAGGGTGTGAGCACCATGCTGGAGGAACTCCTGCTCCGCGGCGCGGGTGCCCGCTCCAGCAAGGAGCACGCGGACGCCGCGGACCGGCTGGGGGCAACCCGGGGCACGTCCACGGGCACTTTTACCATGGGAATCTCGTCCACGATGCTGGGCGAACGCGTCTGCGACGTGCTGCCGCTGCTGGTGGACATGGTCCGCACGCCCCGGCTCGACGCCGATGCCATCGAGGCCACGCGGGACCTGAGCCTGCAGGCGATCGAATCGCTGAAGGATGACCCGCAGGAGCGGGCAATGCTCGCCGCGCGGGCACGCCACAACCCACACCCTATCAACCGTTCGGGTATGGGTACCGTGGAGGGTCTGCGTTCGATCACCCGCGCCGACCTCACGCGCTACTGGGAGCGCGTCGCGCGCCCCCAGGGCAGCGCCATCGGCATCGCCGGCGCGGTGGACCCCGACCGCGTCCAGCGCACGCTCAATGACCTGCTCGCGGGGTGGTCGGGCGCTGCGCCGGTGCCCGCGATCGGGCCCGTGCCCACCCGCGGCTACGCGCATGAGGACGACGAATCGTCGCAGGTGCAGATCGTGGTGGCGTACGACGCGCCGGCGGAACCAAGCCCGGACGCGGTGCTGGAGAAACTCGCCGTGAGCGTGCTCTCCGGCGGCATGTCAGGGCGGCTCTTCACCGAAGTGCGTGAGAAGCGCGGCCTGTGCTACAGCGTGTCGGCGGGGTACCGGGGGGACCGTGAGTTTGGCACGGTGACGGCGTACGTGGGCACAGCGCCCGAGCGTGCGCAGCAGTCGCTGGACGTGCTGCTCGCGGAATTGCGGCGCATCACGACCGCCGAGGGGCGGGTGACGGAAGAAGAGTTTCGGCGCGCCAAGGTGGGCATGAAGAGCGGCCTGGTCTTCAGCGGTGAATCCACCGGCGCCCGCGCGGGCGCGCTCGTGACCGACTGGCGCCGCCTCGGACGGCCGCGCACGCTCGCGGAGATCGCCGCGGAGATCGAGGGCGTGACGCTGGACCAGCTCAACGCGTACCTGGCGAAGCGGACGCTGGGAACACTGACGATCCAGACGCTGGGGCCGGCCTCGCTCGCATCGTGAGCGGGGATATCGGCGTGCCGGCGGTGCGGGTGTGCTTTCGGGCGTACGGGGTGGGGTCTTGCGGTGGAATTGCGCTTCGGATACACTACTTGTTCTCGTGGCTTGGGTGCTTTGGTTTCCGTCCCAACGGAGGTTGCGCCATGAGGGTTCGCGCATTGCAACGGTCGATGGCCGCGTTGCTCGCGTTGGCGGGGAGCGCGTGCGTGGCGGCTGCGCAGACGACGTTCGAGGGTCCGGGCTCGGGTGAACTGCGGTTCCTGGTCTTTGATCCCGCCGCGGCGGGTGGGCAGGGTGAGTGGGTGCGGTCTATGGGCGCACAGCCGGGGCAGCAGGTTGAGTGGCGTGTGGACATGGTCTACACGGGTACGAGGTCGGACCTCTTCGCGCTCGGCGAGGTGTTGTACCAGCCGACGATCGCGAATGCGGACAACATGGATGGCGGAGACGGTATCGATGCGCTCGGGCCATGGGGTCCTATTCCCCCACAGTGCGACTTCGTTCCATGCGACAGTAGCGACCCCCAGGCTCGACAGGCCCTCGCACGTTTGGGTACACCGCTTCAGGCATACGGGCGTGTCAACTTCGGGGGGATGTCGCAGTCCGCCACCGGCAGCAACATCTTGACGGCATTCCGTCACAGCAATGGCAGCAACGGTGCACCCCCCGGGGAGTGGATCCGGATCGCGGGCTCGTTCGTCACGCTCTGGCCCGGCCCGCTGAACACGTGCCCCGTGACCGCAACGGACATCAACCGCATCCTCCGCGGCGTTTCAAGCCAGCAGCAGAGCAGTTCCCTCGCGCCTTTCTTCCACATGCCCGGCTTGAGCCCGACGATCTTCCGACAGGCATTGGTGCTCAGCGATCGTCCTGACGCGAGAGTCATCGAGATCGGCACATTCCCGGAGGCGTTCCGCCGGGTGGGCGGCACGGCGTCGTGCGATGATCGGCGCTATTCGAGTTGGCAGACCGGGACAGCGGATTCGGGCTCGCACCGCACGCTGTACCCGACCATTTCCCCCGCGTTCGTGTTCATCACCGGCACCGCCTGCGACCCCATCGACTTCAACCGCGACACGTTGTTCCCTGACGTTCAGGACATCGCGGACTTCCTGGCGGTCTACAGCGGTGGGGCATGCCCGACGGGTGCGTGTGGTGACATCGACTTCAACAACGATTGGCTGTTCCCCGACACGGCCGATATCGAGTCGCTTGTGAGCGTCTTCGCCGGCGGACCTTGCCTCTAGGTCCGCGGCCGGTCACCGGTCATGGAGCGTGGTGGGCCCACCAGCCCGGAGCAGCGGGCACGCTGCCCGCAATCCCGCTCTCATACGCTTCTTCATGGCCAAGCCCGAATCCGAACGCCCGGCACGCTCCAGCCGCGGGATCGAAACCGTCGAGCCCATCGGCAAGCGCGTCCTCATCCGCAAGGACGACGACAAGAAGCAGACCAAGGCGGGCATCCACCTGCCCGACAAGATCGAGATTCCCACGCTCACCGGGCGCATCGTCGCCATCTCCGCGCAGGTCGAGCGCGACAACGACTACCCCCTTGAGAAGTACGACCGCGTGCTCTTCAACCCCAAGCACGCCATCCCGGTGGACTTTGAGGGCGACAACCGCCTCTTTGTCATCCCCGTGGAGGACGTGGTCGCGGTCTTCCGGCGGGACGAGCAGGCCTGAAGACAGGTCGGATTCGGGCCTATTTCCCCATGATTCAGGCGTTACACTGGGCGCCCTCTGCGGCGCGTGCGGTGGCGGCCTGGCCCCGCGAGTGCCACGTCGGCACCGCCTGCACTCGTCCCCGCCTGCCATGACCAAAGACCCGCTCCGCCAACCCCTGGACCGCCTCCCGGCGGCGCTCGCCATCCCGGTCGCCCGCGTGCGGCGGTCGGGCGTCGTGTTCGACGTCCGCCCGCCCGGCTCCAAGAGCCTCACCAACCGGGCCCTGCTGCTGGCTGCGCTGGCAGCGGGTGAATCGACGATCTCCAACGCGCTCGTGGACGGCGACGACACGCGCCGGATGATCGATGCGCTCCGCGCGCTGGGCGCGGAGATCCGCTCCGACCCGCGCGAGCCCACGGTCGTCCGGGTGTGGGGCCTCTCGGGCAAGCCACGTTCGGGCGCTGGCGGTGGTGGGGGGGGCAGCGGAAGCAGCGGGGGTGTTCGGCTGAACCTGGGCAACGCCGGCACGGCGACGCGGTTCCTGGCCGCGGCGGCGGCGCTCGCGGATGGGCCGGTGACGCTCGACGGCAACGAGCGGATGCGGCAGCGGCCGATCGGTGAGCTGGGCGAAGCGCTCGAGCAACTGGGGTGCGGTGTGGAGTACCTCGAGGCGCCCGGCTGCCCGCCGCTGCGCGTCACGCCCGCGCCGCGGGCCCACGCCGCGGACCGCACGGTGCAGTTGGGCGAAACAGCCTCCAGCCAGTTCGTAAGCGCCCTGCTGATGGCGGGCGTCTTCATGCCCGGCGGCCTGACGGTGAAGGTCACTGGTGAAGTCACGAGCCCGTCGTACATCCGCATGACAATGTGGCTGCTGGCGCGCCTGGGGGCGCTGGTGCAATCCTCGGATGATCTGCGCGTAGTGCGCGTGCGGGGCGTGGGCAAGGACGTGTGCGGCCTTGCCTCATTCCGGTACGAGGTGGAGCCTGACGCGAGCGGGGCGACGTACTTCCTGGGCGCGGCGGCGCTGCTGCCGGGCGTCACCTGCCGCGTGCTCGGGCTGTCCCACACGTCGGTGCAGGGGGACGCCAAGTTCGCGTCGCTCCTGGCGCGGATGGGCGCGGCGACGCAGCACGAGACCTCCGGCAACGGCGGTCCAAGGTCGGATGCGTTCATCGGCGTCACGGGCGCGGGCGCCATCGAGCCCATCCTGGCGGACATGAGCGACATGCCCGACGCGGCCATGACCCTTGCGGCGGTCGCGTGCTTCGCGAACGGCACGAGCATCCTGCGGGGCCTGCGCACGCTGCGTGTGAAGGAGACCGACCGCATCGAGGCGATGCGGAAGGAACTGACCAAGGTGGGCGTGCGCATCGAGAACCCCGTGAGCGGGGACGGCGGCGCGATGACCATCACGCCCCCGGAGGGCGGCATCGACTGCTCCGCGAACGCGCCCCGCGTGGAGTTTGACACCTACGACGACCACCGCATGGCGATGTCCCTTGCGCTCATTGCGTTGCGCCGACCGAACACCATCATCCGCAATCCGCGGTGCGTGGAGAAGACCTACCCGACGTACTGGCGCGACCTGGCGGACCTGTGCGACACCGTCGGCAGCGGGTGAATAATGCTCTCCATGCGGCACCTCACGCTCATCACCACCGGCGGCACGATCGAGAAGACCTACGACGAGCAGTCGGGCTCCCTGGAGAACCGGCGGAGCATCGTGGACCGCATGGTGCGGCGGCTGCGGCTGGAGGACACGGCGATCTCCACCATCGAGCTCATGAGCAAGGACAGCCAGCTCATGACCGCCGACGACCGCGAGACCATCGCGGAGGCCGTCGAGGCGGTGCTCCGCGTCAAGCCCAGCGGCATCGTCATCCTGCACGGCACCGACACGCTGACGCTGACGGGCGAGCACCTGCTCAAGCGGTTCCCGTCGCCCGGCGTCCCGATCATCCTGACCGGCGCGATGCGCCCCTTCGAGATGCGCCGCAGCGACGCCCTCCAGAACCTCACCGAGTCGCTCCTGGCGGCCAACATCCTGCCGGGCGGCGTGTACTGCGTCACGCACGGGCGCGCCCTCGCGTTCCCGGGCGTCGTGAAGGACCGCCAGCGTGCGACGTTCGTGAAGGCCTAAGGCCGAAGAAAAAAGACCGACGCAACGCGCGCCGGTCTTTCCTCCCTCAGGTGTCCGCGCGGGGCCTTGCGGCCCCGGCGGGAAGAGGACTGTGTGTGGTGGGGTCCGCGTTAGCGGCAGTGGTCACGGCGGCGGGGCTCGCACGAGTCGCCGCCCCGGATGATGATGTAGCTGCGGCCCGGGCGCACGTAGATGAAGTTCTTGCCGCGGGAGTGGCCGCCGCGCCGGTACGAGGGCTTCTCGCAGCCCCGGTCGCGCCTTCGGTCGCAGTCGTCGCCGCGACGGCGGTCGCGTCGGTCATGGCCGAGCTGCGAGTGCTCCACGCTCGCGCGGTCGAGCTCAACCTGGGTGACGGTGGGGGCGTGGCGGCCGCGGCCTTCTGCCGCACTGGCGGTGCCCGCGATGCTCACGCCGGACAGGATTGCAGCAGCCATCAGTATTGCACGGTTCACAGGTATCTCCTTTATGCCCGCCTCCCAGCACCCCGAGGCGGGCTGGTTAGCGGTTACCATACATGTGACGCGGTGCAGGGCCGTTCAGTTCCAAAGATTCTGAGTTTCACGAACTCCCAGAACAGGTGGTCTGATTCAGGCCAAAACGACAACCGGGACCCGTGTGGGTCCCGGCTGTGTTGCATTTGATGTTGTCAAGCGTGGGTGCTTGAGCAGGGCTGATTACCAGCCGCCGCCGCTGCTGCCGCCGCCGCCACCGCGGCTGCCGCCCCAACCACCACCGCCGCCGCCGCCGCCACCACCGCGGCCGCCGCCGAAGCCACCACCGCCGCCGCCACGGCTGAAGCCGCCGCGACCGCCGCCGCCACCACCACCGCCGAAGCCACCACCGCGGGGACGCTCCTCGCGCGGGCGGGCCTCGTTGACGGTCAGGTCGCGACCGTCGAGGTTCTTGCCGTTCATGCCCTCGATCGCCGCCGTGCCGGCAGCCTGGTCTGCGAACTCAACGAACGCAAAGCCGCGGCTGCGGCCGGTTTCACGGTCCATGACGATCTGGGCCGAGGTGACCTCGCCGAACTGCTCAAAGGCAGCGCGGAGGGAGTCTTCTGTGGTCTTGAAAGAGAGATTACCGACGTAGAGCTTCATCACTGTCATCCAAACTGCCCGAGACAAACCAGAAACCGTGCTTCACCCGGGCAAGTCGGAGCGTCGGCAACCCTGCAGGTTCGTCCGAAGGCCGGACGGAACTCCCTGAGAATCGCGGCAAGCATAGGCCCCTTTCTGGAACGTGGTAAAGGCGGGTCAAGGGGGATGCCGCAAGGGGTTACGGACATCCGGAATGAGTCAGGCCCGGTCGAGCGCGATATCGAGCTCGAGAGTGGCAGGTGCGAGGCACTCGGTGTCGGAGCATGCCTGGAAGGTCACCACAAGCAGGGGGGTGCCGGTCCAGTCGCCGGTGCGTTCCAACACGATGGTGAGGTCAAAGTCGCCGGTGTAGACGAGCACATCGGGCGCGGCTGGGATGGGCGTGCCCGGGTGGTAATCGGCGTAGGCCTCGACGCCCGTGCCGTTCAAGGTGCGCACCCGGAACGGGACGAGCGTGGGCGGGGCGTTCTCGCCGGGGTCGGCGGCGATGAGGTGGTAGCCGGGCTTGATGCGGACGCGGATGGTGAGCTGCGCGGGCTGCCCCTCGGCTAGGGCGATGCGTTCGTCGGTCGCGAGCACCTCGACGGCGGTGGCGGACGAGACGATCGGGTTGACGGGGGTGGGCGCGGCACCGACCTTGAGGGTCTCGGCAAGGTGGGGCGCGGTGCGGATGAGCCGCAGGAGCGCCCGCACGCTGTTCACAGTGCCGACAGGGTTCTCGGCGATGCGGGCGGACATGGTGCGGAGGAGGTCCGCGCAGGTGCCGCGGAGGCGGGCGGCCTCCTCGGCCGGCGAGACATCGGCGAGGTCAAGGAGCGCGTGGAGGAAGAGGGAGAAGCCGCAGGGCATGGCGCCGTCGTGGGTGGAGCAGGCGCGGATGAAAAGGTCGGGAGTGGAGGGGGCGTCGAAGATCGCGACCGAGTCTCCGCGTTTCGCGGTGAAGGTGGCGAGCGCGGTGCTGATGAGCGACCGTGCGTGCGAAGCCCACGGTCCCGCGTTCGCGCCTGGTGTGGCCCGTGCGACAGCGAGGCACGCAAGAGCCATCGCCGCGTAGTCCTCAAGGAATGCCGGGGTGTGCGCGGCTTCGCCGTGCGTCGCGGTTCTGGCCGTGCGGAAGAGCCCGCCGTTCGCGCGGGTGAGCCGAGCGAGCACACGCCGCAGTTCATGGACGGCCCCCTGCGGGTCGTCATACGGGCTCGGCGTATCGGTCGTGGCCAATGCCGCGATCATGAAGCCGTTCCAGCACGCCAACACCTTGGTGTCGGTCGTGGGTGATGGGCGCTTGTTGCGTTCCACTTCAAGGTGCGTCAGGGCGTGGCTGAACTGGTTCTCCAGTTGTTCCAGAGGCACGCCCAACTCCGCGGCCAGCTCCTCGGGGCGTGCGTGCAGCCGCAGCACCCACGTGGGGGCGTCGTCTGGGTGGTGCGGATCGCGGAAGTTGGGCGGACTGTCCAGGCCGAAAGCCCTGATGACGAGATTGGCCTCCGCCGCGGGGCGTGCAGCGCGGACCTGATCGGGCGTCCAGAGGTAGTTGAGCCCCTCACGGCCCGCGACTTCCGCATCCATCGCTGAGAAGTACCCGCCCGCCGGGTCGGTCATTCTGCTGCCGACAAAGTACTCGATGCGCTGTGAGATCCGCGTGTACCACGCATCCGCGTAGACGCGGGCGGCGCGCTGGTACACGCTCAGCATCTGCGCCTGGTCGTACAGCATCTTCTCGAAGTGCGGTACGGTCCAGGTCGCATCCACGCTGTAGCGGTGAAAGCCGCCGCCAATGTGATCGTGGATGCCGCCCATCGCCATCGCATCGAGGGACGTCTTCACGCACCGGTCGATCGCGGTGCGGGTGTCATCATCCACGATGTCCCGCACGTCGAGCAGGAACTCAATGAACACCGCCTGCGGGAACTTGGGGGCGCTGCCGAAGCCGCCGTTCACGGGGTCGAACATGCCTAGGACGCGCGAAAGGGCCTCTTCAACAACCTCCACACCGATCGCGGCGGGAGCGGCCGGCGCGGCGAGTTGTTCTTCCACCGACTGCGCCAGCCGCGCGGCCTGCGCCCGCACGTCCTCCCGCTGCGTCCGGAACGCGTCGCTCATGCCCTCGACGACGCGCGAGAACGTGGGCCTGCTATGCATGGGTTCCTTCGGGTAGTACGTGCCGCAGAAAAATGGTCGTCGCGTGTCGGGCTCCAGGAACACGCTCATGGGCCAGCCGCCCTGGCCGGTCATCGCCACCGTCGCGGCCATATAGATGTCGTCCAGGTCCGGGCGCTCTTCGCGATCGAGCTTGATGCACACGAGACGCTCCTTCATGAGCTTGGCCGTGGCTTCATCCTCGAACGACTCGCGTTCCATGACGTGGCACCAGTAGCAGGTGCTGTACCCGATGGAAAGAAAAATCGGCACGTTGCGCCGGCGTGCTTCCGCGAATGCCTCCTCCCCCCACGGGTACCAGTCCACCGGGTTGTGGGCGTGCTGGAGCAGGTAGGGGCTGGTGGACGCGGCCAGCCGGTTGGCGGGGCGATTCGCGGGGCGCTGCGTGGGGTGGTCGGAGTGGCCGTCGGACATGCCCCGCAAGGTAGCGCCCTTGGCCTACACGCGGCCTGTGTTCGCCGCGGCGGCGTGGACGTGGGAAACTTCCTTCTGAACGGAGATCACCAGGCTCAGGTACATGATCACCACGACGATCCAGCACGCGAACGTGCCCACCCCCAGAACTGCCATAACGCCCATGCCACCCGCGGGCGCCATGCCACCGCCAACGGCGAACAGGATCAGGGTCGTGAGTGGAACGATCGCCAGTGCTGGCAGCAACCACATGTGTCGCGTGGCACGCCGCGCCCACACCGGGCTGGGGACACGCATCGCGATCCACCGGATGCAGCGCACGGACACGAAGAGCAGCGTGGTGAGCATCGCCAGTTTCGCAATCCGGCACGCGTACAGCAGCGGCGACACGGCCGCGATGGTTGCGGGCGGGACAACCCACGACGCCAAGAGCGGCACGACCTCAAGCGATGTGATCGCGACAACGCAGATGCGCGTCCATGTTCGCGCGAGAACGGGGTCGTCCGATCCGTTGTACCCGATGTCCGTGGACGAGAACATCCATCCGCCGACCAGGACCATGATCCATGGCAGCAACCCCGCGATGCCGAAGGCAATCAGAACACCGGCGTTGAGGAACGCGGTGGGCGAGATCAGCCGTACGGTCTGCGCCACCGTCAAGCCCAGCACGAACATCAGCACTGTTCCCCAGGCAAACAGCTTCATCCCGAGGATGATCCGTGCCCGGTACTGCGGGCTCGCGAACGCCAGAAAGTCCCCCTTCAGCGACTCCGCGACCGACAACGCGCACTCCGGGCACTGCGAGTCCACCGGCAGACCGCGGAGGTTGTACCCGCAGGCGATGCACAGGTGATCCCGGTCCACGGTGGATGGCGCGCCCTCCTGCATGCGGGCATTCTTGGGAGACTTGTCTCCTCGGGTTCACTTCGGGGCCGCGGGGCGGTCAAAGGTCTCGGGCGGGAGGATCGGGTTCACGTCCACCCGCGAAAACCGCCACGCGAGCGACTTCTGCTCCACGCCATCAGCGAAGACGCGGGTCGCGAACGGCACGGTGAGCGGCCCGGCCTCGCGGTAGTCGCTGAACCGCTCCTCAATGTCGGCGATGAACAGCGACTCGTCGCGGCCCCGGTAGCGGCTGCACACCACGCGCCCGTCCGCGCTGATGCCCAGCGTGATGCTGACGCCGTCGTGCCACACGGTCGCGAACTGCACCCGGACGCCGTCCACCGTGTCCTCGCCGGCGGGTGCGATCACGGAATCCGCCGACTTCCTCTCGCGCAGCGCTGCCAACCACGATTGACCGCAGTACCGCTCGAATGCCCGGCGCTGCGCGGGCGCAAGGTCCTCGGCACCTGCGCTGCCGAACTGGAAGGCGTCCGCGCCCGCCACGGTCGTGCCCCACGCGTACGTGTCCCACGTGTCGCGCTCCGTCATTCGGCCTGGGAACGCGAGCGTGCGGGTCTTGCTGATCGCGATGGTCTTCCCCTTGCTCTCGGCCGTGCTCTCCGAGACTTCGCGGTACGTGACGATGCTGTCCACCGCGCTGTCCTTGCCTATCGCCGCCGCGGCCCTGTCCAGCAGCATCAGGGCGCGTTCGCGGGACGCTGCGTCCACCTCCGGCCGCGGGTCGTCCTTCTCGATCAGCCGGGCCGCGTCCTTGCGGAACGTCTCGCGGCACTTGGGGCTCGCGCAGAGGTAGAGTTTTCCCTCATGCACCACCGGGAGCTTGGTGGACCCAGCGCCCGACAGCGGGCCCATGCGCCCGCAGGCCCCGTTCCACTGGATTTCGTACTTCGCGGGGTCGGCCTTGAACGCCGCGAGGTTGGCGGCGTCCTTGAAGAGGTATGTGTACTTGCCGTGGGCTGCCCAGAGCGTGCGAGAACCCTCGACTTCGCCGTTCCCCTTCACGAGTTCGACCGCATCGAACGCGAGCGTCACCCGCTCGTCCGCCGTGGCGGGCGGGCAGGTGCTGTCCGCGTTCGTGGACGTCTGCGCGTGCAGCGGGGCCGTCAACGCGGGGAGCATGGCGAGGGCGACGATGGCGCGGCGGAAGAAGGGCATGGGGCGGCCTCCGGGCGGTTTGAATGATCGTTCAACAGCGTACCCGGAACGGCATGGGTGTGTCAAGGCTGGTGTGGCGGGACGGGGCTCTGCGGCGGCGGAGCAGGCGTCGCCACTGCGATCAGTGTGGGAGTGGTCGACACGCCGGGCAGCTTCGCCGGCTCCCCGGTCTCCCGGATGGCCTTGAGGTGCTTGCGCATGCGGTCCAGAAGGTTCCAGTACATGATGAGCGCGATCAGCGGCCCGAGGCCAATGAGCACGATGCCCACCGTTGTGAGGACCGGCAGCAGCCACATGTACGTCTTCGTGCGGCTCACCACGTACGCGTCCGGCACGCGCCGGCCCAGCCAGGCGGTGTACTTCATCATCGCGAAGTACTGCACGGCCCAGGCCACAGTGCCCGCGAGACCGGCGAGGATCGAGAGGATGCCCGTGATGGAAAGGAAGCTCGCGGGCTGCACGCCGCCGTTGAGCGCAAGCAGGACGATGGAAACCACCGCCAGCCCGATCTGCACGATGGCGGTGATGCGGACGATGTTGCGGGCCGAGTCGGGCTTCTCCGACCCTGAGAACTGCGGGTCCGGCTCGGTCAGCTTGATGTACCCCATCAGGATGAACGCGCTGATGAGGGTGGACACGCTCTGCGCGATGAACATGAACGGCGCGTTCGCGGCCGGGGCCAGCGCCGCGACCGTGCCGATGAGCGTGACGGCCATGGTGAGCACCGCCACGACGATCGACGCCAGGATGCCCCACAGCACCCATTGAAATCCGGTAAGCACGGTGCCGATGTACTCCGGTGCCGCGAACTGCAGGAGGACGCCGCGCAGCGAGTTCGCCACCGGTGCCCCGCACTCCGGGCACTGGCCGGACACGGATAGCCCGTCCAGGGCATAGCCGCACGAGAAGCAGGCTTTGCCGGTGGTGGGGGAGTCCGTCGCGTGGGGAGCGCTGCCGTGGGCGCCGGCGGCGACCGGGGTGGGGGTGGGCGTGGGGGTGGGCTCGGGCATGCGGGCAGCATACTGGTGCGGGGCGGATGACGCAAGCATGCGTCCAGAAGCGAGCTACACCCGCGCCTTCGCCATTCCCGCCTCGCCGATCACCTCTTCCGCATAGTCATTCATCGCGTCGCGCAGCTGCTCGAAGCTCTCCAGCACGTAGTAGATCGGCTGGAAGTGGTCGATCTCAAAGTCCGTGTTGCAGATGCGTTCAAGGTCAAACGGGCGATACTCGGGCACCGTGCGCTCCGTGCAGTCCGGCACGCTCCGGCCGGACTTCTCCCACTCGCCGGTGAGCGAGTACGCGCTCTCGGCGTGGCTGGACACCAGCCCGCTGCCGTACACCTTCACACGCCCATCTTCCTTGATCAGCCCGAACTCGACCGTGAACCAGAACAAGCGCGAAAGCCGCTTGACGTGGTACTCCTCGTCGCACAGGAGCGCCGCCTTCCCGTACGTCTGCAGGAAGTCGGCGAACACCTTCAGGGTGTGCAGCGGCACGTGCCCGAAGACGTCGTGGAAGATGTCGGGCTCGGGCAAGTAGTCCATGACTTCCCGGGGGCGGATGAGCACGGTGGTGGGGAACTCGCGCTGCGCGAGGCACGCGAAGAAGGCCTTGGCCGGGAGGTACCCGGGCACGCCGTACGACGCCCAGTTGCTGGCTCGCTGCAGGAACGTGTTGACGCCTTCGAGCTTCGTGCCCTTGATCACCTTCACGCCCCCCGCGATCTCGATGTCGCGGTCGGCCGTCCAGTCGTCCAGCAGCGGGATGCGGTCGCCGCTGAGCCGCAGGATCTTCATCCCCTCGATGAACTGGCGCGAGACCTGCTGCTCCAGGATCGACCAGCGCTTGTTGAACATATCCCGCCAGACATCGTGGTTGTCGCGGGTGTACTTCCAGTACTGCTGCGTGATGTAGAACTTATCCGCGTTGATCTGCGAGGCGGGCAGGTTGGGCGCGTTGTCGGCGAAGCCCTGCGCGATGCGTGCCTCGTCGTTGTCGATGATGTTGTTGTACCGGATGTCCTGGCGCATGGCGGCCTCCGTGGGGGTCCGGGCTGCTGCCCGGGCTGGCGTGACGAATGATACGGGCCGCGTCACATCGCCCCAGAATGGGCTTGGTGTCCGCCCCAACGTCGGGTAGGCTGGTGGAAGCTATGGAGGCGTCATGCTGTCGCGACGGGACTTCATCGCGTCCGGACTTGCGGCCCTGGCCGCCGGCGCGGCCGCGCGGCGGCTACTCGCATCGCCACCGGGCCACGGGGGCGGTGGGGGCGGGCCGTGCCTGGACACCGGAGCGGTTCGGCTCGCCCGGTCCTTTCCGCTGAACCATGTGCCGCGGGACCCAGCATCGGTGATGATCGGCGGCCTCCCCTTCCACGCATCCTGGCTGGGTGACGACTTCCCCGACACGTCGATCCCGTTCCATCATGTGGAGAACGACTTCCCCGGAGGTGCGCCGCCCGCGCCCAGCGAGCAGGTGGACGTTGCCATCGTGGGTGGTGGGCTCGCGGGCCTCGCGACGGCGTACCTGCTGCGCGACCTGCGGCCGGTCGTGCTCGAGGTGCACGAACGTTTCGGCGGCACCAGCATGGGCGAGGTGTGGCGCGATGTTCCCTACTCGCTGGGTGGCGCGTACTTCATCACGCCCGACGATGGGTCTGACCTTGAAGGCCTCTACCGCGAACTGCACCTGGACCGCGAAGCCCGCGTGAGCCCCGCGAGCGATGACATCATCGAACTCCAGGGGCAGATCGTGGACGGCTTCTGGCAAGGGCAGCACCTGCCGCCGCAGCACCGCCTCGCGTTCCTGCAGTACGCATCGCTCGTCCAACGCTACGTGGAGCAGTACCCGGCGATTCCGCTGGACCCCAGTGCGGACAACGCGTGGATCCGCCAGCTTGATGGGATGTCCCTCCGCCAGCACGTGGAGAACGAGCTCACCGTGCCGGTCCCCGCCTCCCTCGCGGCGGCCGTGCAGGGCTACTGCTACTCGTCCTTCGGCGCAGGGTGGGAGGAAGTCTCCGCCGCGAGCGGCTGGAACTTCATCGCGGCCGAGGAGTTTGGACGCTGGGTGCTGCCCGGCGGCAACGCGGGGCTCATCACCGCGCTGTGGGGCAGGCTCGCCGCGGCGGACCACCGCGGTCCCAACTGCCCGCCGCACATCTTGCGGGGCGGCTGCCGCGTGGTGGACGTGCGGCGGCTGGGGCCCCAGCGCGTACAAGTCACGTACCGCGACCGCGAGCTGGGGTGGCGGTCGCTCATCGCCAAGCGCGTGGTGATGAGCAACCCAAAGCACATCGCGCGCCGGATGCTGCCGGACCTGGCCAACGACCCGCAGCGCGACGCCGACATGGGGCGTATCGACACGTACGCGTACCTCGTGGCGAACGTGCTGCTCACGCGCCCGATCTCGCGCGACTTCTACGACATGTTCCTGCTGCGCGACGGCATCTTCCCTCCCGACGCCATCACGCCCAACGAGTTTGCCCGCGCGACCGATGCCCTGCGGGGCGACTTCGCGGAGGACCACCGCGGCCACGGCCGGCCGCGGAGCGTGCTCACGTTCTACTGGCCGCTGCCGTTCGGCACGTCCCGCGTGACGGTGCTCAACGCCGGAGGGATTGGGCCCTACGCGGAACAGTTCGGCCCGCTGCTGCGCGACACGCTGGGCATGCTTGGGCTGAGTGCCGCCGACGTCCGGCAGGTGCGCCTGGCACGGTGGGGGCACGCGATGCCGATCGCGCAGCCCGGGTTGATCGCGGACGGCGTGTGCGAACGGCTGCGCACTCCGCTCATGAACGACATCTTCTTTGTGCACAGCGACAACTGGGCGCTCCCGGCGGTGGAGACCTGCCTGGAGGAGGCGTTCGCGTGGGCGCCGGAGATCCGCCAGGGGCTGTGACCGGGGCCGCGGCTTCACCGCGGCGCGTTGATCCACCCGAACGGCTGCTGCACGCCGAACCGCCAGGAAAGATCGCTGATGGAGTGCCACACCGGGTTGTTGGCCCGCGCGTTGACAAAGATGTCGTTGCACTCAAAGTCCGTCACGCGGTTCTGGATCAGCTCCCCGTCGTTGGGCATCTTCCACAGCTTGACGGAGCCGTCGAGGTACGAGATGTGCCCGCCCCGCGCGTGACGCATCGTGAGCTGGTCCTCATTCCCGAAGCCGCCGTCGCGGTAGTCCTGGTTCCAGAACTTCGTGCTCTCCTCGAAGAAGATCGGCATCGACGGGAACTGCACGAGGTTGGCCCAGTCGCTCTGCGGCAGGAACCGCACGTTGTTGTTGCTCGCGGGGCGGACGTAGGCGAACTGGTGCGAGTTGCCGAGCTTGGCGCCCTCGGTCTCATCGAGGAAGGTGTAGTCAAACTGCACGCCGGTGCGGCTGGACCACAGGTTGGAGCTCTCGGTGCCGTTGAGCGTCTGGCGCTTGTTGGTGGGGCACTCACCCACGGTGTGGGCGTTGCCGAAGTACTCGTACAGCAGGCCCGGCACCCGCACGCCGTTCTTCACCTGCTGCGCCCAGAGAAAGACGTTGCGGTCGTTGGGGTCGGGGTTGGGGTCCGCGGGCCACACGACGGGGCCCGCTGGGTACACCTGCCGCGGCGCCGCGGGGAAGAGCGTGTCGCGGTAGTCCGTCGCGTAGTTGAAGGTCGCCGAAGCGAACTGCTTCATGTTGTTCATGCACTTGACGGTCCGCCCCGCCTCGCGCGCCTTCTGCAACGCCGGCAGCAGCAGGCTGATGAGCACCGCGATCACGGCGATCACCACCAGCAGCTCGATGAGCGTGAACGCACGCCAGGAAGCCGAGCGGCGTGCGGGCAAGTGGGTTGGAGCGGTCAGGGGCTTCATGGCGTGGGGAGGTTCCGTGGGACGTGCGGGACTTTTGTGTATGCGGGGCACTTAGCGGGGGCTGTTGATCCACCCGTACGAAATCGGCTGGCCGGAATACGCGATCGAGGCCCGGTACCACGGCGTGCCGTTGCCCTTCACGTTGACGTACAGGTCGTTGGCCTGGAAGTCCATCGTGGGCTCTTCCAGCGTCTCATTCACGCCCTGCGGCGGCTTGAACAGCTCGACCGATCCATCGATGTACACCACGTTGCCTCCGAGCGAGTGGCGGACCGAAATCTGGTCGTAGTTGCCCCACAGCCCGTCGCGGTAGCTCTCGTTGTACCACCGCGTGCTCTCCTCCATGAAGATCGGGAGGTTCCGCATCTTGACCAGCGACGCAATCTGGTTCGGTGCCTGCAGGATCGGCGGAGTGGGTGAGTTGGGCGGCACATAGCCCACCAACGCCTGTAGGCCCAGCTTCGCGCCCTCGGCCTCGGCGAGCATGGTGTAATCAAACTGCACGCCCGTCAGCCCGCTCCAGATGTTGGTTGAGGTCGAGCCGTTCGTGGTGCGACGCTTGTTCGCCGGGCATTCCGCGATCTGCGGCACCTCACCCGCGTAGCGGAAGAGGTGGCCCGGCGTCCCCAGCCCGTTCTGCGTGATGATCGCCCAGTCCGCCAGCTCGTCGTAGGCGCCGCCCCATTGCCGCGCCCCAAACGGCCACGAGACCCGCGGCGCCACCGGCCACACCTGGTCGCGGAACTCCATCGCGTACGTCGTGAACGCCACGCCGATCTGCTGGAAGTTGTTCCGGCAGATCACCCCGCGCGCCGCCTCGCGAGACTTGGAAATCGCCGGCAGCAGCAGCCCGATCAGCACCGCGATCACCGCGATGACAACGAGCAGCTCGATGAGCGTGAACGCGCGACGGAACAGACGTTGGTGTAAATTCCCACACATCATTGAGTTTCCGTCAGGAGGAAAGACCCAAAGGCCCGGCTACCGGCACCGCGACAGACAGCCTCCCCCGCCGAGCCCGAAGACCTCGGGCCCGCCGTTGGAGTATACAGGAAACGTCAATCCCCGGCGGCGCGGTGGAAAACGGTCTATCTTCAGTGCCGACCTTGCGACTTCGGATGGGGGCCCGGAAAGTCCATGCACTCACGTCTCCACGCAGCCAGCACCGCGAACACCCCGAAAAAGGGGCAATGGTGGCTACTTGGACTAGTGGTAATCCTGGGGCTTTCCTTTGTCTGGCTCACCACCGTGGGCGGTAAAGGCAGGCCCACCGGGCGATACGCCGGCGCGCACGACTTCATCTACTTCTACGCCGGCGGCGGCTGCTACCGCGATGGCATCAATCCGTACTCCTACGACCTCTATACCCAGTGGGCCACGGACCACCTCGCCAACCACCCGCAGGTGGACCCCAGCACAAAGGGCGTGGGCACGGGCTACGCCTACCCACCCACCGCGGCACTCCCCTTCTGGGCCATTGCGCACCTGTCCTTCAATCCCGCGCGACTCTTGTGGCTCGGTCTCAACTGGGCCTCGCTCGCGATCGTGCTGGGCGTGATGTGGTGGGCAATGCGCGGCGGGGCTCGAAGTCACCCCGGCAGTGCAGACGTTCCGCAGGACATCGGCCGCTGGGCGTGGGCCGGACCCATCATCCTCGCCGGCTTCGCGCTCATGAACCCCTTCACCTCCCACAACATGTGGATGGGGCAGAGCTCGCTCATCGCCCTCGCCATCCTCTGCGGCGCATGGTGGGCCAAGGAGAAGGACCACTGGCTCCTCTGCGCGTTCCTCACCGCCCTCGCCACCGCGAAGATCTCCATGTCCGTCTTCTTCGTGCTGACGCTGCTCGTCGAGCGCCGCTGGCGCACGTTCTTCGCCACGTGCGCGTTCTGCTTCGTCCTCGCCGCGATCCCCCTCTGGCACGATGGGCCCTTGGGCGTCGCGCAGACGTGGCTCGAATCCATGAAACGCTACCGCGAAGCACGCCCCAGCCTCCCCGAGAGCACGGAGAACTTCGGCATGCGCAGCCTCGCGGCGGTCTGGTTCGGCGTGCGCAGCGCAGGGTGGGAAGTCGTCGGTCTGCTCGCCTTCGCCCTCGCCGCCTGGGGCCGCAGGTGGTTCACATCCCTGGAGTTCTTCGCCGCGACCCTCGCACTCGCGGCCCTCTTCGTCAAGGGCAACGACTACGACCTCGTTCTGCTCATCCCGGTGCTCGCCGCCTGCCTCATCGCGACATCCCATTCCCTGGGGTGGACGCTGCTCGTCGTCGCCTGCTTCGCCGCCATGGCCTTCCCCAAACGCATCTACCTCGAAAAACTCGGCTCCCCCGGCATGCTGCGTGTCCGAGAAGTCGTGCTGCTGCTCGTGACCGCGGCCATCATCCTGCGGGCCCTGGTGTGGAAGCCGCCCGCCCACCGCACCGCCGCCGCACGATGATCCGCCCGCAATCGACTTAGAATCACGCCTGCAACCCGCCCCGCCCATCCCCGAACCACTCCCCGATCCGCGCTCCCTCACCTCGCAGGAGTTCGCCCAGGCTACCGCCGGGCGCATCCGAGGCATCGCGGACGATGGCAGGCCGCTCGGCGGCCACGCCGGCGCGCTCGACGCCTACCGCCGCTACTTCCGCGATGGGCCCGCCAGCGTGCCTGAACTCGCGGGCTTCGCCCCATCAGTCATCCGCGAGTTGCGCGAAGACTCTTCCGAGGGCGAGGTCATCAAGTTCCTCACCCGCGTCCGCGGCGTGCAGGGGCCCGAACCCACGGGCCACGGCCGCACCGTCCCCCCACCCCCCGCGGCCACGCTCGCGCAGCTCCAGGACCTTTCCGCCGAGAGCGTGCTGATCCCCATGATCAATAGCAAGCAGGTACCCACGTACACGCTCTGCGTGAGCAGCCAGGTCGGCTGCGCCATGGGCTGCACCTTCTGCGAGACCGGGCAGATGGGCCTGCTCCGCAGCCTCGCGCCGCAGGAGATCGTGGGCCAGTGGGTCGCCGCGGCCCACGCCGTCAAGGTGCGCCCCAAGAACATCGTCTTCATGGGCATGGGTGAGCCCATGGACAACTTCGAGAACGTGGTGCAGGCGATCGCGGTGCTCAAGGACCACAACGGCCCGGGCGTCGCCATCGGACAGATCACCGTGAGCACCGTGGGCCATGTGGACGGCATCCGCCGCCTCGCCGACCAGGCCCGCGTCAGCGGCTGGCACCGCATCGGGCTCGCCCTGTCGCTCAACGCACCCAACGACACCGACCGCAGCGCCATCATGCCCATCAACCGCAAGTGGCCGCTGGCGGAGGTGCAGAAGGCGATCCTCGACTGGCCGCGGTACGCGGGCAATAAGGTGTGCATCGAGTACGTCCTCATCCCCGGCGTGAACGACTCCCGCGCCCACGCCGAGCAGATCGCCGACTTCATGCGCCCCTTCGGACTGTGCGAATCCGGCCGCATCGGCGGCCAGGACCTCTTCGGCGTCCTGAACCTGATCCCCTACAACCCGCGCCGCAACAGCCCCTGGCCCGCGCCGACAGAAGAACAGGTGGTCCAGTTCCTGAACTGGCTGCTGGACCTCAAGGTCTTCGCCAAGCGCCGCCGCACCAAGGGCCGCCGCATGATGGGCGCGTGCGGGCAGTTGGGCAGCGAGCACATCAGGAAGCGCCGCGTGGTGGAAGTCCCAACACCCTGACCCGGCCGGAACCAACGACGAACTTCCCGCGATGCCCGCCACCACCCCCCACGAACTCCTCCGCGCCGTCGGCCTGAAGAAGTCCCTCGGCGGCAAGCCCGTCGTCCACGGCATCGACCTCTCCTGCGCCGCAGGCGAAGTCCTGGGCCTCCTCGGCCCCAACGGCGCGGGCAAGACCACCACGCTCCGCATGTGCTACGGCTACCTGCGTGCCGACGAGGGCCGCGTGCTCATCGCAGGCCACGATCTCGAAACCGACCCCGACCGCGCACGCAGGCTCCTGGGCGTCTGCACGCAGAACGACTCCTACGACAGCGACTTCACCGTCCGCGGCAACCTCCTGCAGACGGGCCGCTACTACCGCCCGCGCCCGCACGACCTCGAAGCACGCATCGAGACGCTCCTCGATCAGTTCGACCTGCGCGAGTTCGCCGAGCAGAAGCCCGACACCCTCTCCGGCGGGTACAAGCGCCGCCTGATGATCGCGCGGGCGGTCGTCCACCAGCCCAAGGTCGTCTTCCTCGACGAGCCGACCACGGGGCTTGATCCCCAGGCCCGCGTCGCCGTGTGGGAACTGGTCCACTCCCTCCGCGCCGAGGGGCTCGCGATCGTGCTGACCACGCACTACATGGACGAGGCCGCCAAACTCTCCGACCGCCTCCAGGTCCTCCACGCCGGTCGCGTCCGCGCCCACGGCTCGACCGCCTCGGTGCTGGGCGACGTCGTCGGCGAGCACGTCGTGCTCCTCGCGGCCGATGCGCCGGAAACGCCCGCCGCGCTCGACTGGTTCCGCGCCCGGGGCGTCCGCCCGTCGCAGGTCCTGGACAAGTGGCACATCCCTCTCGACGCCGCGGGGCTCGCCGCGTTCGTCGCCACGTTTGCCGCCATGGAGTACGAGGTCCGCCCGCCCACGCTCGACGACCTCTTCCTGGCCCTGGCCGAAGAAGGCGTGGAAAAGGGAGCGGAAGGGGCAACGGCATGAAGCCGCTCGTCACCGCATTCCACTGGCAGAGCCGCGCCGTGCTGGCGCGCCACGTGCGCGTCCACCTGCGCAACTGGCACACGGTCACGCTGCCGCCGGTCTGTGAGCCGCTCATCATGCTCCTCACCTTCGGCGTGGGGCTGGGCCGGCAGATGGGCACCCTGGACTGGCAGGGCAACCGCCTGGACTACCTGCACTACCTCGCGCCCGGCATCCTCGCCTACACCGCGTTCATGTCCGCGTTCTTCCAGTCACTCTTTGCCGCGTTCATCCGCATGCACTTCCAGAAGTCCTGGGAGGGCCAACTGACGACGCAGGTGCGCCTGGAGCACGTCGTCTGGGGCGAGGCGCTCTGGGCGGCGACGCTGGCGACCAGTTACGCGGTCGTCGTCTGCCTCGTGCTCGCCGGCTTCGGCATCTTCGGCGGCCTCTCCCTGCACTGGCAGTGGCTGCCCTTCGTCGTGCCCCTGCTCTTCCTCACCGCGCTTGCGTTCTCCGCTGTCGGGCTCTTCTTCACCGCCATCCTGCCCAGCATCGACCACATGAGCCTGCCCTTCTTCCTCGTCATCATGCCCATCGGCTTCGCGTCCAGCACCTACTTCCCGCTGCCTGATGTCGCGGGCCTCAACCAGGTCGCCGCGATCAACCCGCTCCACCACTTGGCGGAGGGGCTCCGCTGGCTGCTGCTGATGGGCACGCCCACCTGGCACCTGGCCGCCTGCGCCGGCCTCTGCCTCGTGCTCCTCGCCGCGCTCATCCCCCTCGACATGCGCCTGCTCCGAAAACGCGTCTTCGGCGATCAATAGCGTCCAGCGCGGCACCAAGCCGCTTGACACCCGTGGTAGATTGAGCAAGGCAAGGATGCGCCCAAGATCGGAATCAAACACCGATGAGCGACGGCACCGTCATGCACCAAGCGGCGATGAACTCACCTCTGCCTTGGGGCTTCACACGCTCCGACTCTCGGACCATTCAGATGGCCGGCGAGGTCCCCGACGACTCCTGGGACTACACCGACCTCAACCGCACCGACACCAATACGAGCACGACGAGGCGCGTCCTCTGCACCTTCCGCGAGTCCGATACCGGATGGGTTCGGGTGGAGGCGGTGCCGACGCTCAACACGATCCGGCTGCGTTGGCACGACGGGACAACGCTCGACATGACGTCGAACGATGCGAAGCAGATTCTCTCGTACCTGCGGGGTTCCCCGGTGCTCTTTGCGCTGTCCCGGTCGGGCGAGTTCTACAAGTTTTACGCGAGCGTGGGTGGAACAACCGTCTTCACTGCCGAAACGTGGGACGCGCCCGCCGTCGCGCCGACATCCATCTGCATCGGGGACAAGAGCAAGCACAACGTGGAGCCCATGAACTGGTATGGCGGGTCAATCGATATTGGCGCGCTCACGGACTCACAGGTGCAAACGTCCCTCCGCGAACTCGGGATGATTTTTGCCAAGACAGTGTACGAACCGCCCGGGAAGGCATAGATGGGGGGTAGTATGAAGTTACTTTGCGCACTTGCAAGCTTGGCGCTATCGCTTCCGGTTTGTGGACAAGCCTTTGTAGGCATCGGAGTCCCTGCCGGATCATCACAGAGCCAAGCCACCAGCATCTCGTCGGATGGCACAACAGTGGTCGGGTGGAGTCCGGGGTTGCCTTGGCGTTGGTCAAGCGGCAATGGACGACAAACTCTCGGTGCTGCACCGCCCGGCTATTCGTTGAACCAGGCGACAGACGTGTCGCAAGATGGGTCTGTTGTTGTCGGGTACATGAATAACGGTATCATCACACTTGGGTTTCGCTGGACGACAGCCTCTGGTATCCAGCGGATCGACGGTCTCGGCGGTGGTTCTGCTTTCGGTCCACAGATTTCCGCTGACGGTTCCACAATCGTCGGTACCGCCGAAGGTCTGTCCATCACACAAGCCGTCCGTTGGACCCAACCGACCGGCTCTGTGAGCATTGGACCGATCACCGACCTGCCGCTTGGGGACGGAACCCCGATGGTCGCCAGAGGTGTCTCCGGTGACGGCAGTGTCATCGTGGGATCGGGCAGCGCGCTTTTTAGCACCAACCCGCCGCAGACAGCGAGTGTGCCCTTCCGCTGGACTGCGGGCGCCGGTGCCGTGGGTGTTCTCGACAACGGCCAGTTCTTCGGCCTGCCCCTAGGAGCGATCGCCACAAGCGTCAGCGCAGATGGTTCCGTGCTCGCGGGCCAGGCCAACGGCATCTGGCGTTGGACTGCGGCCACCGGATTCGAGATTGTCCGTTCGGGCGCGGGCACGACCGACCTCCAACGTCTCTCCGGCGACGGCAACACCTTGACCGACGGCGACCGCCTCTGGCGTCTGGGCATCGGTCTCCAGCCCCTCGCCACCGTGCTGACCGATGCCGGCTGCCCGATCGGTGGCTGGACCAATCTCCGCGTGACCGACACATCCTTCAACGGACGCACCCTCTGCGGCTACGGCACCAACCCCGCGGGCCAGACCGAAGCGTGGTACGCCACCATCCCCGCACCCGGAGTGTCAGCACTGCTCGTCGTTGCTGGTGTCTGGACTGTCCGTCGTAGGCGCGACTGAAGAGCCGCCGCGATCAACCCGCTCCACCACTTGGCGGAGGGGCTCCGCTGGCTGCTGCTGATGGGCACGCCCACTTGGCAACTCGCCGCCTGCGCCGGCCTCTGCCTCGTGCTCCTCGCCGCGCTCATCCCGCTCGACATGCGCCTGCTCCGAAAACGCGTCTTCGGCGATCAATAGCGTCCAGCACGGCACCAAGCCGCTTGACGCCCGTGGTAAACTGCGATCCGCGCGCC
>DATAKA010000110.1:0-8034 GCA_036261855.1 Phycisphaerales bacterium
ATTCTAGGCGCGGCCGGACGCCACGCGGAACCGCCCTGAAAACTCGGCCACGACCCACCACCTCACGGTTTGGTCGGCAGCACGGGCTTCTGGGAGTACACGTTGTCGTCGTTGAAGCCCGCAAACGTCGCGCCGTTGTCCCTGCTCGTCCAGCCGACCTTGCCGTCCTCGCCCGCGGAGTAGAAGTACGGGCGGTTGCCCACGCATCGGCCGCCGTCGCTGTCGGGCAGGTCCTCTGCCACCGCCGGGGTCACGACGTTCGACCGGTCGTTGCGCCGCAGTTGCGTCACCTGAAGCTCAGGGTTCCCCGTCACCTGCGCCGGGAACCGCATCGTGGTGATGTCCTTCACCGCGACAGGGGTATTGCCGTGGATGCGTCCATCAAACGCCGGGTGCACGAAGCGGATAGGCCGCCCCCACGCGTCGTTCACGGTCACGAGGATTCTCTGCGAGCCCGCCGGGTCCGGCTGCTGCACGCTGTCCACATCCTTCTGCACCACAAACTGCGTCGGGATGCGGTCCAGGATGGCCTTGACGCGGGGGATCTTCTGCCCCTCCACGAAGAACAACCCGGTGGAGTTGACCATCTGCGCGCCCGGCAGGATGCCAGGCACATTGGCCGGTGTCGTGTAGTCAAAGTTCCGGACGTCGGCCATGGGCCACACTTCCGGCGGGTCGTTGGGGTTGTTCGAGCGGTTGGGCAGCTCAACGAACGCCGGCGGCAGCCCGTCGGTCTCGTCCATGTAGGCGGCTGCCGCACTGTCCAGCAGTGCGAGCGTGTCCTTGGTCGCCTGCTGCTTGGCGCTGGAAACGACAGCGTTCCCCACGCCCAGCACCAGCGCGGCCAGAACCCCGATGATGGCAATCACGACGAGCAGCTCAATGAGCGTGAAGCCGGCGTGCGGTTGGCGGTAAGACACGAGGGAACTCCCTAACCCTGTGGTGCAACGGCCCCACCGCCGCGCCACAGGTCACGCGGATGAAGCCGCGTGAGGCAAGCGTACACCCCCTGGATCGGCCACGGACAGTCCGCGCATGGACAGCCGCGTCGCACCCAAGGGACGCACGCACCAACCCATACGGCCCGAACCGCCCCGGGTTGCGGGTTTAGGCCAGGTTGCCACCACCTGCGGGGGGCGTTGGGGGCTGCGGGGGCGGTGCGTCCAACCCAGGGCCGCTGATACCCGTCATGTACATGCCCCCGCCCCCACCACCCCCACCGTTGCCGCCTGTGTTCCCGGCGGGCACAAAGCCGCCGGTTGGGCGCGGGGCAGCCGGCGGCTGGAGCGGCTGCTGCGGCTCGGGCCGTGGCATGGGGCGCTGCATCCCTCCCCCACCACCCCCGGCCCCGCCCCCGCCGGGGCCGATGCGGGCACGGAAGATCAGCTCGCTCACGCGGCTCTTGACGTTCTGGAGCACGGCCTTGAACATCTGGCTTCCTTCGCGCTTGTACTCGATGCGCGGGTCGTTCTGGCTGAACGACCGGAAGCCGATGGTCTCGCGCAGCTGGTCCATCGCGTAAAGGTGATCCTTCCAGAGCCCGTCGAGCACGTCGAGCAGGATCGTCCGCTCAAAGTGCAGCAGTTCGGGCCTGCGGACGTTCTCGATGCGGGCACGGATGGCGTCATCGCGTTCCTGCCCGTGCAGGTAGCGCATGGTGGCCGGCAGTGGGAAGTCGTACGTCTTCTGAAAAAACGCATCGAGCTCGTCGTCGGTCTTGGTCGCCAGCGCCTGCTGGATCTCCGCGTCCATGCGGTTTTCGGCGTGCGTGCGTTCGCTGGCCTTGAGCAGTTCCACCTGCGCGGTCTGCAGCGTGGACGTGCGGAAGAGCTCGGGCGTCCAGCTCATGCCGAAGCGGTAGTTGGACCACTCCAGGAACCGCTTGGCGGCCTCCTGGGGGCTCTGCATCCGCAGATTCTGGAACATCGCAACGCCGAACTCGACCGGGTACTCCACCTCGCGCTTGCGGTACCACGCCTCAACACGCTCCATGAGCATGTTGGTGACGGGGTTGCTGCCGTCCTGGGTCTCCACCTTCCTGGCGGCCAGAATGTCGCTGACCTTCACCTCCTGCAGCAGCATGTTTCCGGCCCACTTCGCGAGCTCGCCCGCCCCATAGTCCTTCTGCACGAAGGCCGAAAGACCCGAGAGGTCCGTGCTCTCCACCACCACCTCGGCCCTGCGGACCAGGATGTCACGCACGAGCTTGCGCTCGTCGTCGCTGCCGTGCTGGAGCTTGGCGGGGTCCAGGTCCACGCCGAAGCGGTTCTTGGCCCACTTCACCAGGCCCGAGGGGTCAAAGTCAACGTTCACTTCGCTGCCGGCCATGGGCATGTACTCGCCCAGCGTGATGTCGATCGACTGGCGCGACTCGTACGCCGCCTCGTCGCGGATCGCCTTCTCCATCTCGTTGAGCTCTTTGCCCTTGAGACGCATCGGGTCGATCGAGCAGTCGAGCTTCGCCTTGGCGTACTCCGCCGCGCACTCTGCCGGGTAGTTGTCGTCCAGGTACTTGCCCACGGCGTCGTCCACCGTGTCGCGGATGAAGTCAAAGACCAGGCCGCGGACGTCGCGCCCTTCCAGCACGCGCTGGCGCAGGCCGTAGAACGTCTGCCGCTGGTGCTCCATCACCTCGTCGTACTCCAGCACGTTCTTGCGCTGCTGGAAGTTCCGTTCCTCCACCTTGCGCTGGGCGCCCTCGATGCGCTTGGAGAGCATCGGGTGCTCAATCGCATCGCCCTCCTTCATGCCCATGCGGGAGAGGATCTTCATGGTCGTCTCGCCGGCGAAGAGCTTCATGAGCTCGTCGTCGAGCGCGACGTAGAACCGGCTGGAACCCTTGTCACCCTGGCGGCCGGATCGCCCGCGCAGCTGATTGTCGATGCGCCGGGCCTCGTGCCGCTCGGTGCCGATCACGTGCAGGCCGCCCATGTCCTCGACGCTGCTGAACCAGCGGATGCGGTGGAGCAGGAACCGGCCGGCCGTGTCGAGCGCCGCGCGGATCTCGTCCGCGCTCGCCTTCTCGATGCTGCCCTTGTCCATGAACGTGAACTTGTCGGCCCAGTGCCGCAGCAGGCGCAGCTCCAGGTCCGCGATCGGCGCCTCCTCGGCCTCGCGCTTCGGGATGCCCAGCTCGCGCGGGGCGACCTTGCGGAAGACGTGCTCGCGCAGCTCTTCCTCGGAGGAGTCCACCGTCACCTTCGCCGGCGCGATGCCGCGCCGCAGCCAGTGGTCCAGCAGCTTCTCGCGCGTCAGCGTGCCCAGCTTGATGTCCGTGCCGCGCCCGGCCATGTTGGTCGCGATCATCACCGCGCCCATCTGGCCCGCGTTCTCGACGATGAGCGACTCGCGCTCGTGCTGCTTGGCGTTCAGCACCTCGTGCGGCACGCCCTGCCGCTCCGTCAGCAGCTTGCTCAGCTTCTCGCTCTTCTCGACGCTGGTCGTGCCGACCAGGATGGGCCGCCCCGCGTCGTTGAACGCCTTGATCTCGTCGACGATCGCGTTCCACTTGTCCTTCTGCGACAGGTACACCACGTCGTCAAAGTCGTCGCGGCACACCTGCTTGTTCGTGGGGATGGCCACCACGTCCAGCTTGTAGATGTCGTGGAATTCCTGCGCTTCGGTGTCCGCCGTGCCGGTCATGCCGGCCAGGCGCTTGTACATCTTGAAGAAGTTCTGGATCGTGATCGTCGCGACCGTCTGCGTCTCGGCCTTGATCGGCACCTTCTCCTTGCACTCGATGGCCTGGTGCAGGCCGTCGCTCCACTGCCGCCCGATCATCGGGCGGCCCGTGTTGGTGTCGACGATGACGATGCTGGGGACCACCCGCCCGGAGTAGTTGTCCGGCACGTTCATGATCACGTAATCCTTGTCGCGCTCGTAGATCGCGTGGGCGCGCAGCGACTGCTCCAAGAGGTGCGGGATGTGGATGTTCTCGTCCACGTAGAACGAGCCCAGCCCCGCCACGCGCTGCGCCTCGCTCACGCCCTCGTGCGTCAGGTGGCAGCTCTTGCGTTCCAGCTTCACCTCGTAGTACTGCGTGAACTGGTCGCGCTCCGCCTTCAGCTTGGGCAGCTCGGCCATCGCCTCCTTGAGCTGGCGGTCCAGTTCGGGCGCCTTGCTCTTGTCCCGCATCTGGCGGATGTCGCCCTCCAGGCCCTTCACGCGCATCTCGCACCGCGTCACGCGCTCGTCCGCTTCGTTCCAAGCGCGCTGCTTCTCCGCCAGGTGGCGGGCCAGCCGGTCCGCCTGCTCATACTCGGGCGTCTCCTCGTGCGCCTGCCCGCTGATGATGAGCGGCGTCCGCGCCTCGTCGATCAGGATGCTGTCCACCTCGTCCACGATCGCGAACTGACGCTTCTTCTGCACCTGCTCCTCGACCCGCTTCTTCATGTTGTCGCGCAGGTAGTCAAAGCCGAACTCCGCCGTGGTGCCGTACACCACGTCGCAGCCGTACATCAGCCGTTTCACGTCCTCGTCCTGCATGTGCATCGGGTGGATGGCGCCCACGTTCATCCCCAGCGCGTGGAAGTACGGGAACGTCCAGTCGCGGTCGCGCTGCACCAGGTAGTCGTTGACGGTCACCACGTGCACCTTCATCCGCTCGATCGCCGCCCGGTAGCACGCCAGCGGGGCCACGATCGTCTTGCCCTCGCCCGTCTTCATCTCGCTGATCTTGCCCTGGCACAGCACCATGCCGCCGATGAGCTGCACATCAAAGGGCCTCGCCCGGAACGGCGGCCGGCTCTCCTGGTACACCTCACGCACGGCGTTGTAGAACTCGGGGGGAATCCCCACCCGCTGCCACCCGTACACGATGTCCGAGCAGCCCGTCCACTCGCCCGCCTCGTCCGGCACTGTCCCCGCCGGCGGCGGGCTCTGCTGGGCCTTCCGCGTGTCAAACGTGGACGGCATCACCGGCGGCAGCGCCTCGGCCTCCGCCTTGATCTGCTGGTACAGCGCCTGCATGGGTGCCGGCAGCCGGTCCACCTCAAACTGGGGCGCGAACCGGGGGTTGAACACGTTGCGGATGCCCACGGAGCGGTCCATCGCCTCCCGCGCCACCGCGAACGCCTCCACCATCACCTCGTCCGCCGACTCCCCGGCGTCAACCCGCTTGCGGAACTCCACCACCTTGCCGCGGAGGTCGGCGTCGGAGAGCTTCCGCACCTGGTCTTCCAGGGCGTTGATCTCACCGGTGCGCTGCGTGTACTTCTTCACGAACCGGTCGTTGCGGGAGCCGACGATCTTGTTGATCATCCAACCCAGAATGGGGATATCACGGTCTGCCATGGAATGTGCCTCGGAGAGAGAACCCGCCCGCTGCGCACGCCAAGGGCATGGGCCAACGGGGGATAGATGGTGGATGGAAAGGGAATCCAGCGCCGAATCGCGCCGAAAGAGGACCACGCCCAACGTGGGGCGCGGAAGCGTCGCATGCGATTACCCGCGCGCTGGTGGCGGCAGGTCCAGCTCGCTCAACTGCATCCGGAGAGCCGGTCGCTCCGCGGCCAACCACAGGACCCGGACGGGAGACCGGCGTGTGGCATCACGGCCAATGGCCGAAACCGTCACGGGCAGCCGCTTCTCAAACCGGTCGGCACGGCGTGCAATCTGGGCCTGGGCGATGGCCGGCAGGTCCTGAACCGCACGGTGCCCGGCGTAGCCCGGGGCCTCACCCGGCAGGGCGGCCCCGCCAACCTGGTACGCCATCGCCACTACCAGCAGCAGCGTCAGGCCGCTAAAGGTGCTCCGCGAAATCGGACGGTTCTGGGCGATCGACGCGAACAAGCCGGGGATAGTAGGGCCCGGTCCCCGCAGGGGGGCCTGCACATCCTGTCGCCCACGCCCACCATCCTCCAGCGACCGATATTGTGCCCCCCCACCGCTGGCGGACCGATACCACTCCCTCCTACAACTCCCTTCCCCATGGATGACGCCGCGAACACGACCCCCGGGACGCATGACGCGTCCGACGCCGGCCCCTGCCCCCCCGGAAAGGACTCCGTCATGCCCGCCCTCCGCGCATCCCTGCCGGTCACCCGCGAGTCGATCACCCACAAGTTCTCGATCGGCAACCACGAGGGGTACCTCACGATCGGTCTCTACGCCGACGGCCGCCCGGGCGAGATCTTCGTCAAGATGAGCAAAGAGGGCTCGACGATGAACGGCATGTGCCAGGCCTTCTGCCGCGCCTTCAGCCTGGCCATCCAGCACGGCCTGTCCATCGAGGAGTGCGTCGCCCGCTTCAAGGGCATGCGCTTCGAGCCCATGGGCTACACCAGTAACCCCGACATCCCCGAGGCCCAGAGCGTGATCGACTACGTCGCGAGGTTCCTGGAACTGCACTTCGCGGGCGTGCGGCGGTAGAGACCTCAGCACAGAGACGCAGAGGTACACAGAGAACTCAGATAAAAGAAAAAGGCACGGCCCACGCCGTGCCTTTGTGCATTCCATTCAACCCACTTCCCTCATCCCTCTCCGTGCCTCCGCGTCTCTGTGCTGAACGTCCTCACTTCGTGTCATCCGGCACCGTCGTCACGGTCGACGCCGGCGTGTGCGCGGGGGTCGCGGTCACCGTCGTATCCAGCGACGACCGCAGCGGGTCCACACGCACGGGGTTGATGAGGTTGAGCTGCAGCGACTGGTCCATCGTGCGGTCGCCGATGACGCCCACGATCATGCCCAGGTACTTGTCCAGGTCCAGCTCGCCCTTCTTGATGTACCCCAGCGTCTTGGGGGCGCTGCCGCCCACGCTCACGATGCGATACATGCCCGGCAGCCGCTGCCCGTCGTACACCGTGCTGGGCTGCAGCACGCCGACGATCGTGTACACACGGTTGCTCGCCCATTCGTCCAACTGCTTGTTCAGCTCCTGCTGGCGGGAGTCCACGCTGGCCTTCTGGGCCTCCAGACGCCGCAGGCTCTCGCGGTAATCACGCCGCAGCTTGAGCGCTTCCAGCCGCTGACCCATCGCCGTCTTGCGGTTCTGCGCCGTCTCCTCGCTGATCGCACGCTCGTACTCGCCGATCAACTCATCCACTTCCGACGACAGCACCGGCTCCTTCCACACCTTCTGGAACGTCCGCTCCAGAGACTCCGCACGCGTCTCGGTCTTCACCGGGGCCGCGGCGGTCGTCGTGGTGTTCCCGGGCGCATTCGCCGGGGTTCCCGTGGGGTTGGTTGCGTTGCCGGGCGTGGGCAGTTCCGCGGTTTCGCGCTTGATCGTCACCGGCGTGCCGCCGACGGGGGCCACGATCTGATCCGCGGGCACGTCGATCGACGTGGGGCTCGACGTCGTGTTCGATGCCACCGGCGCGGCCATGGCGGGCAGGGCCGCGAGCGCGTTGCCCTTGGCCTTGAAGCTCTCAACCTCGGAGTCCGTCGCCTTCCGCAAGGACGAGGCGCCGACGTACCCGCGCGCCTCGTTGGGCGCGATCACCTTGTACGCGACGGCGACGTCGCCCTCCTTGATCGTCTCGACCAGGCCCAGCGTGGTGCCCGCCGGCAGCGGCTGGTCCAGCAGGCCCTTCCACGAACCGCCCCAGCCCTTGAGCTGGCTCGCGGCGAAGAGTTCGTCCGGCCGCGCGAGCGTCACTGTCTCACCGGAGACAGTCGCCGCCGTCGCGGGCACGAACGCGTGCAGCCCCGCGGGGTAGAGCACGCGGTTCCAGCCGCTCGCCTCGCCATCGATGATCACGATGGCGTTCTGCGGGATTGAAGCAACGCTGTACGCGTTGCTCGTGGGCGCGCTGCGGAGGGTGGCGGAGTCGCCGCTGACAAGCGCGTAGTACGGGGTGACCGGCGTCACCTGCGCGTGCGCAGCGCCGGCAACGAGGGCGATGGTGACGAGTGGAAGACCCGTGAGTGAACGTGCGAACATGACTGCCTCCCGCCGTGGAGAACTGGCGATCCATCGGTTGTCGGGGGATTCGCTGGTGTGCCACAGCGGCGCACCGGGCGAAGCACCCAGTGCCGGCGTCCCTGCCGGGTCCCTTGCGGGAAGAATCTCCGATTCAGGCAGGATGTGCGCAG
>DATAKA010000114.1:0-2026 GCA_036261855.1 Phycisphaerales bacterium
GTGAGGAGTGAGGAGTGAGGAGTGAGGAGTGAGGAGTGAGAAGAGAAGGGCGGAGCCCGCCCCCGGCCCCTCCTTCTGGGAGGGGGTTGGTGGGTTGGTGTGCGCGTGCTGAAGCACGGGGCTCTGAGGGGTGAGGGGGAAGGTGTACATGTGGGGTGCGTGACTTTGGGGTTCGGGCGGCCTATAGTGACCCCGATATCTGCTCTGGTTCCGGCCCTGTCGGTCGAGTCCCTTCAGGTCTCCCGACGCTTTCTCTGCCCGAGTCCAAGCATCGTTTCGTTTTTCAGTCTCTCGGGCATGATGAGAACATCATGAAGCTTTACGTTGGCAATCTCTCTTTCAACACGTCCGAATCCCAGCTGCGCGACCTGTTCGCTCAGCACGGCGAGGTCGCTTCGGCGTCCCTCGTGATGGACCGCGAGACCGGCCGCCCCCGCGGCTTTGGTTTCGTCGAGTTCTCCAATGACGACCACGCCCGCGCGGCGATGACGGCCCTGAGCGGCAAGAACGTCGATGGGCGCGACCTGACCGTGAACGAGGCCAAGCCCCGCGAGGCGGGTGGCGGCGGCGGTCGCGGTGGTTTCGGCGGCGGTGGCAACCGTGGCGGCGGCGGTGGCCGCGGCGGCTGGTAAAGCCCCGTCCTGAAGGAACACACCGGTGAATGACGATACCAGCGTCGTTCGACGGTGAGAACAATCAAACTCTGTTACAACGAGGGTCGGGGCCGCAAGGTCCCGGCTCTTTGCGTTTTTGGTGCGAGCGGTTTGGGCATGCGCGCAGCGGCCGGCGCTGATGGTCCGGTGGAGTTTCGTGCGAGGTCAGTCCTCGCGGGGGCGTGAGCGTTGCAGCAGTTTGAGCGCAAGGGGCGCGTACTGGAGCGCGAGGGTGAGCAGGCTCGGTGCCGCGAAGGATGAGCGTTTCTCGGGGCGGCCCGAGTCGCTGGGCCTCTCGCGCTGCTTGCGGGGCGAGGTTGCGATGAGGATGCCGGCGATCGCGGCGATTCCGCCGACCCAGGGAAGGGCCTTGCGGGCGCTGGACACGACGGAGCCCACGGTGTTGTGGACCTGAGCGGCGAGTTCGGCGTCGGCGGCCTTGCTCCAGTGCAGCAGGCGGTGCTTGGCGGCCGCGGAGGTGGGGGGCAGCGGGCTGGGGGCCGGTTCGCTGGTCTGGTTGTCGCCGCTCATCGGCTGCACCTTTCGCAGAGTTTGAGTGCGGCGTACGCGAGTGCGACGGCGACAGCGCCGGTGATGGCGCTGGCGGCGGCGCGGTTGATGGAGTCGGCGAGCGCGAGCCACAGGCCGGCGAGCAGGAGCGCTGCGCCGCCGAGCCCGAGGCCGCTGGCGACCAGGGCGAAGGCGAGGCCGGCCATGAGTCGGCCGACGACCTTGCGGAGGTCACGCCCCTCGGCCTCGGCGAGCTCGGTGACGCGGACGATGAGTTCTGCGACGTGGGAGAGCATGGTGAGGGCCTCAGCGTCTGGCGAGGATCGCGCC
Organism: Phycisphaerales bacterium; assembly: GCA_036261855.1. Taxonomy (GTDB): domain Bacteria; phylum Planctomycetota; class Phycisphaerae; order Phycisphaerales; family UBA1924; genus BJHL01. The sequence goes on from DATAKA010000114.1 coordinate 1,494, forward strand.
GAGCAGGACGCCCGCGCCGAAGGCGATGCCGACAGCGGCGAAGGGGTGGTCCTCGATCTGGGTCTGCACCTGGTCGCGGGCGTGGAGGCCCTTCTCCTTTGCAGCGTGCGCGACCTGGGAGACGCGCATGCGGGCCTGATCGACGTGTGAGCGTGCGGACTCGCCGGCGTGGACGCCGAGCGCACGGAGGTCTTCGCGGAGCATCGCGAGGTCGGCCTTCAGGGTTTCCAGCTCGCTGGCGTGCGGGGCATCAGGGGAAAAGCTCGGGGCGTTGTCGGATGGCATGGGGTTCTCCTTCTGTGGTTGTGTGTTCGTTCAGCGGTGCGTTGCGGCGGGGTTCTTCGCGGTGCATTGCGTGTGTTTCACAATCTCATGGACGGTAGCGGGTGCTGGCTTGCGGGTAGCGTCGTTGAAGGCGGGGAAGGCTCCCTGTTCTCCGCGGGTGCTGTTCTCGCTAGAGGCTCGCGGCGACCACGCGGAAGTGGTAGCCTCTGATGGCGAGCTCGAGTGCTTCGGGGAAGGCGCTGCGGTGC
>DATAKA010000115.1:0-6128 GCA_036261855.1 Phycisphaerales bacterium
CCACCGCAGAGCGACACCCGTCGAGAGCCTCACGGCCGCAACCCGCGAGACCCGTACCGTCACCGGCGTTCCCACCGGCCGATCCGACGCGGTTGTTCCATTCCCCGTTGACATTGCTCCAGATCATACGAACACCGGCCGATCAAGGGTCGGTCACGAGCGTCCAACTCATGGCTGACTTCACCGCCCACTCCATCCTCGCCGCCCTGGTCTCCGGCCGCCAACTGGCACCCGAGGAGGCCGCCTTCTTCTTTGGCGAACTCCTCGCCGGACGCCTCGAAACCCCCCACATCAGCGCGGGGTTGGCGATGATCCAGCAGCGGGGCGTCAGTGTGGACGAACTCGTCGCCGGCGCGCGAGCCATGCGTGCCCACCTCACACCTGTCCCCACCGACCCCTCCTGGGGCGTCATCATCGACACCTGCAGCACCGGCGGCGCACCAAAGACCTTCAACGTCTCCACCATCGCCGCCATCGTCGCCGCGAGCGTGCCGCCTCCCGCCGGCAAACCCCGCGTCCTGGTCGCCAAGCACGGCAACAAGAGCCGCACCGGCCGCGGCAGCACCGAGTTCCTCGAAGCCCTGGGCGTCAACGTCAACGCAACACCCGCGCAACAGTCCGCGTGCCTGCGAGACGTCGGCGTCTGCTTCTGCTTCGCAGTCCACCACCACCCCGCCACGCGCAGCGCGACCCCCGCCCGTCAGGCACTCGGCTTCCCCACCATCTTCAACCTGCTGGGCCCGCTCACCAACCCCGCCCGCGCGTCCCGCCAGGTCATCGGCGTCTACAACCCAACCCTCGCGGCCAAAGTCGCCGAGTCCCTCGCCCGCCTCGGCTGCGAACGCGCCTTCGTGCTCCACAGCGACGACGGCCTCGACGAACTCACCATCACGAGCGATACCCGCGTCTGGGAAGTCGCGGATGCCCGCGTCACCGAACGCCGCATCACGCTCGCCGACATCGAAGCCATGGGCCTGCGCCGCGCCACGCTCCCCTCGCTTCAAGCGGCAGACCTCCCCCACGCCGTCGACATCGCGCACCGCGTCTTCCGCAACGAAGACTCCCCGCCCCGCGACATGGTCCTCCTCAGCGCCGGCGCGGCCCTTCACGTCGCCGGCATGTTCGACACCCTCGCCGAAGGCGTCGCGGCCGCACGCGATTCGCTCGCCACGCAACGCGCCGCCTCCACGGTTGAGCAACTCCGCGCCGTCTCCCACGGCTAACGCGTCTCCGTCGACGTATCGACCGACGCCGGCAGCGGCCCCACCACTTCCGCCCGCCCCGTCCACCAGTTCTTCAGCCGGATCAGCGACCCGCCCGTCGGCTGCGTGCGCACCGCAACGCCCGTCGTCGCCACCGCCAAACCACTCCCGGGCCCCTCCATCGCACCCAAAGCCACCGGCTCAACCCCTGCCCCCACTCCCGCCGGCAACATCCTGCCTCGCGGCCGCTCTTCACCCGCAGGCAACACCAACACCTCCCCGCCCATGCTCGGCAGGTCCGCGGGCCGAACCCCAAACATGTCCTCCGCCGCCAGCACGCGCTCCAGGTCCGTCAGCATCTCCTGCGCAGACTCATACCGCTGGTCATAGTCCGCCATCGCGCGCCGAATGATCCAACCCACCGCCCCCGGACACCGCTTCCGGATCGGGCTCAGTACGCCCTGCGCTGGAAAGCTGTCCTCAATCACCGAAAAAAGCACCGCTCCCGCGGCGTACACGTCAAACCGAACCCCGTCCACCTCGTGCACCTTCACCCCGCGCAGCGCCCGCCGCACCATCTCCGGGTCGCGGTAATACTCCGTCCCGTGCGTCGTCAGCGTCATCGCGCTCCGGAGCGACGACACCAGCCCAAAGTCCACCAGCGTCGCCCGCCCACGCTCCATCGTCCCAATCACCGGCGACCGCTTGAGCGCCTCAATCTCCGCCTCCTCACCAGCCCCCGCCATCACCGGCCCCGCATCCGCCGCCGGCTCCACAATCACATTGTCCGGCTTCACATCCTTGTGCCACAGCCCCGCCTCGTGATACGACCTCAGCGTCTCCAGCAAGTCCCGCACATACCCCAGCGCCACCCGCAGCCGCGCATCATCCAGCCCCTCATCCCCGCTCGCCTCATGCAGGCGATTCGTCACCACGCGCAGGTTCTCACCCGGCACATACCGCATCACGTAGTAAAACCGCTCCGGCGTCAGCACGTGCTCCAGAATGAGCCCCATCCGCCGCCCCACCTCCAGCGCCCGGCTCTCCCGCACGATCGTCAAGAGCCCGTCATTCTCGTACGTCGTGAAGCTCTTGATCACCACCTGCCCGCCCGCAAACCCATCCCGCGCCAACTCCTTCCGCTTCTTCCGGTCCGCCTCCGCCACATACAACTTCGCGCCCGATCCACCCGCCGCCAGCGTCCGCACGATCGTGTACCCCGGGAACAAGCTCGTCCGCGGCGACACCGCATCGCCCCACGTCGACGTCAGCACCGTCGGCAGCCGCGTCTCGATCCCCTCCATCGCCGTCTCCACGCCCAGCAGCCGCGACGGCAGCCCGACAAAGATCCGGTACACGCACACCACCATCCGCAGGCCCTCGTCCTTGAACGCACGGGCAAACCGGGCCGCCGCGACCTTCTGAAAGAACACGATGCTCAGCACCGCCAGCGTCGCGAACACCGGCGCCACGATGATGCACGCCACCAGCCGCGCCAGTTCCTTGAACACACCCGCGATAAACGTCCACACATGCGCGAAGAACCGCCCCAACCCGCGGCTGACCGGCATGAACAGCCACACCACGAGCGCCACGACCAGCGCGACCGCCAGCGACGATCCGGCGACAATCAGGATGATCGAGAGGATCGTCATGCCGCGATTCTGCAGCCACCCGGCAACGTCACTTCACCGTGACTGCTCGCGCCGAAGCTCCGCCTGCCGGTGATACACCTCCGCCAACGCCTGATCAAACGCCGCGTCCATCTCCGCCCCCCCACAACCCCCACCACCCACATCCACCTGCTTGGGATTCAGCGTGGGCCCATTCCGCGCCAACCCATTCCGAGCAAGTTCATCTGCTTCATCCTGCGTAAACGAATACACCGACACCACCTCCGCCAGCCGCCGACGCAGCACATCCCGCACCCGCGCCACCCGCCGGCTGATCGTCGGTTCGCTCACGCCCAGCGCCGCCGCCACATCCTTCCCGCTCTGCCCCTCCAGCACGCGAGACTGGAACACCTGAAAGTCGGAAAACTCGCACTCCTTGCTCGCCGCGCGGATCGCCGCCTCAACCTTCGCCCGAAACACCGCGGCCTCATACTGCTCATCCGCCGATGGGTCCTTCGAGGCCACCATCCACGACTCATCCAGCGACCCCGCCTTCTGCCCCCCACGCCCCCCGCTCCCGTCGCCGCCACGCTTGAGCGCCCCGCGCTTGTCCAACTCGTCCCCCAGCACGTGCCGAGCGATCGACAGCAGCCACGTCGAAAACCGCACCCCGCGCCCCGGGTCAAACCGGTCGATCGACTCACTCAGCGCCGCCAGCGTTTCCTGAGACAGGTCCCGCACCGTCTCGTGCCCAATCCGCCCACGCCCCCACTTGTTGAGCTGCGCCTGCACCACCGGCCCAAACGTCTCCCAAAGCTCATACCACGCGGCCTGGTCATTGGCACGCAAACGCGAAAGGAAGTTCGTGGTAACGGGAGTAAGCACGCCGCGAAGTGTAAGGGCCCGAACCCAAGAACGCCCTGACAGAGAGCCCTGAGCGCAAGCTCAGGAGGGCACGGCATTCGACCAACGTGATTCGCCATCCGCCGGCACGCACACCACCCGCCGACCAAGCCAACCGCACATTGGTTCCATCGTCGCGAACATGAAGCACCCACCGCTCTACGACTCCACGCCCGCCAAAGGCTGGCTCCCCTGGACCCCGCTCGCGCCGGTCCTGTGCCTGGCCATATCCATCGCAACGCAACTCCCGTTGGATGGGGCCTTGGAACGCTTCGGGCTGCTGGACAGCACCGGCGAGCCGATCGGCACGCGCGGGCTCATGGGACTGCTGCTCTTCTCCTTCTTCGCCTGGGGAGCGGTCATCCTCGGCTGGGTGCTGGTCGTCGAACGACGCTCGCTCGCGACGATCGGCATGCAGCGACAGCAATGGCGTGCGCTCCCCACCGGCTTCCTCATCGGCATGGGCACAATCGCCGCCGTCGTCACGATGATCGCGCTCGCCGGCGCCTACCGCGTCGGCCCCTTCTTCCCCGCATTCGCCGACCGCAACGCCCTCGCCGCAATCATCATCCTCGTGCCCTGTTTCGTCATTCAAGCAGGCGTCGAAGAGATCGTGTTCCGCGGCTGGCTCCTGTCAACCATCGCGCGCCGGCGATCGCTGCTCCTCGGCGTCATTCTCTCGACGGCACTGTTCGCCCTGATGCACTACTCGCGCGGCCAGCCCATGCTCGTGACCTTCAACGTCGTCCTCTTCGCGCTCTTCGCCTGCGCGTGGTCGGTGGCGACGAACTCGATCTGGGGCGCAATGGGCTGGCACGCGGGCTGGAACTGGCTGCTCGCGACCGGCTTCGAAGTCCCGGTCACCGGCCTCGACGCGCACGTCCCCGCCCTCCTGGTGTCATGCACGCCCACCGGCCGCGACGTGCTGACCGGCGGCCCACACGGCCCCGAAGGTAGCATCCTCTGCACCGCGTTCTTTCTGATCGGCATCGCCTTCTTCGCACCGCGAATCGCACGCCAGCACCGCGAGCTCCGCAAAGCGGCCCCCACGCCTCAACACCCCTGAAAGAGGCCCAGGCGCAAGCCTGGGCACCCGCTCGCGCGACACTTCCGCGCCCGTTCAAAACGGGCAGACGAGCTCCCGTGCTCCCTCGCACTCCACTCCCACGTGGCACCTGGCACCCAGCCAGCGCGTTACAGGCACGCCCCCCCGCTGAACACGCTGAGCAAGCTATCGATATCCAGCGTGTCCGGGAAGAGACCGTCGTTATTGAAGTCGACATCGCCGCACGCCCCCGTGCTGCACGGCCCGCCTGAGAACACGGACAGGAAGTCGTCGATGTCGGCGGTATCGGGGAAGAGGCCGTCGCCATTGAAGTCGATGGAATCGCAGGCGGGGACGGGGACCTCGACAGTGGCCGCGGCGAGAAAGACAGCACCCTGGGGGTTGCCGGGGTTGGTCGCGACGAGGCGGACTTCGGTGAGTGTTTCCGTGAGGAATGACGAGGGGAGGGTGAACGTCTGGCGGTCCAGCCGTGTGCCGCCGCCAAAGTTGGTCGTGACAATCGTGGGGTCGGTGATGACCTGGTTGTACGCGGTCCAGTGGTCGCGGATGTTGATGCCCTGGACGAGGTTGAAGGATGCAAACGCGCCGTTGGTGCCGTAGAACTCGAGGCGGCCGTTCTGCGCGCCGTTCTGCCCCCAGCCGCTGTTCATGAGCGTGTAGACCTTGGACACACCGAAGACGTTGGTCGGAAGGCTGAACTGGAGTGCTGTGTTGAGGGTCTGCGCGACGCCAAGGGAGTTTGGGGTGCCCGCGAGGGGCGAGAGGTCGAACGGAACGCCGCCGATGGTGAGCGTTGTCGGGGCAATCGGGTAGTTGTTGCCGGCGGTGTAGGCCCGCAGGTTGGAGTTCGGGATGGGCGTCGTGTTCAGAGGGATGGTGGTGAACTGCGCGAACGCGATGGCCGGGAATGCAGCGAACGCGGCGATGGCGAGGCAGGTGGGCAGGCCGTGGGACGTCATCCGGGTGCTCCTTCGTGGTGCGGTCGGTCCGTCTGAACGATTCACATGATCGTTGACACGGCGTCAACTGTCAAGCGGCGATGCAGAGAGCTCTACGGATACAGAGGCATCGCACAGCCCGCGATTCCGGAGCTGTTGGACCCGAGTCGCGTGAGCGTGAGCCCGACGGTATTGGAAGGTAGCGCCCGGTGCGCGTGACCTGACACATTTGTACGGCAAAGACCAGCGGGCAGTGTCGTCTGATAAGAATTGGCAGCGTGGCGCAACGTGCCCCCTCCCGTGCCACTGCTTTGCCGGAGCGATCGGCGGGTGACCAGCGACAGCCGTGCTTCCTCGGTCTCGCCCCCCACCCCCGCCCTCCGAGCCCGGAGAGCCCGAGAGGGGC